>JAIKXK010000150.1 GCA_024684155.1 Lachnospiraceae bacterium
AGAAAGTCCTTTATAAATTTTTGTTTTATGATAATGGTAATACACATCACAATTATCTACAAAGAATCCATCAATCCCCTTTTTTGAAAGCTTTGGCCCCATGGTTTTTGTTACATAGGTTTGCCAATTTTTGTAGCTTACATCCATCCATCTTTCTTCTGGCCAGTTTTCATATTCACCTAAGGTATGACCTTTAAACTGATTATAATAGGAACGGAAATTTTCTATGGCTCCTATATTAATGTAGGAATACACTTTTTTCGTTGAATATTTTTTTAATTTTTTGATATCAGAGTTCGACCAATAGGATGCATCAATAACAACCTCTTTGTATTTTCCAATTTTTTTAATATAAGAAGTCTTCTCTTTTATTGAGGCGGTAGTCATATCCACTCCAATAAAAACCCCATAATCCTTTGGTATGTATTTAGCATATGTTTTAGGCACAAAGAAACACCCCATAAAAAGCCCCGCTATAATAGCAACTGCTAATAGCTTTACCAATCCTTTATTTTCGTGTTTCAAATTACTCATATGTTTTTTCTATTCCTTATCTCATCTTCGCAGCAGATAATAGATGTTTTGCTAATACAGAAGTAGTAACACTACCTACTCCACCTGGAACCGGAGTAATAAGAGATGTATGCTCTGCTACAGAATCAAAATCCACATCGCCGCAGAGATTTCCCTCTTCGTCAACATTGATTCCAACATCGATTACCACAGTTCCCTCAGAGACATAACTTTCATCTACCATCTTCGGCACGCCTGCTGCCGCTACTAAAACCTCTGCCTCTTTACAACGGGATGGCATATCCACAGTTTTTGTATGACAGGTTGTAACTGTTGCATTCTTTTTTATAAGAAGCTGTGCTACCGGCTTTCCAATCACAAGGCTTCGGCCAATTACCGTTACCCTTTTTCCTGTTAAATCAATCTTGGCAAAATCTAGCATCTCAATTACAGCTTCTGCGGTACAGGGTGCAAAGCCATCTTTTTCTCCGGCGTAAACCTTTGCCATATTATAAGGAGAAATTCCATCTAAGTCCTTTCTTGGATCAATACGGCGCTCCACTTCCTTTTCATCAATTTGTTTTGGCAATGGTTTTAAAAGAAGAATCCCATCAATCTCATTATTGGAATTTATCTTTTCAAATTCTGCCAGGAATTCTTCATTTGAAATATCTTCTTTATATATATAGGAAGAAACTAAAAATCCAACCTTATCCATTTTCTTCATAGCTCCTCTTTCATAGGCTATGTCATCCGGTTTTTCTCCTACCCGAATAATAGCAAGATGTGGTAGCGGTTTCTCCCAGCCTTTCATCTCTTCTGCGATTTCTTCATTAATGGCTTTTGCCACTTCAATTCCTTTTAATACAGTCATGTGTTTCCTTTTCTTTCTATCATACTTTCTATATGTTTCTTTCGAAGCTAATAGTAATTTCTTTATGCTTCTTTATAATCTAATTTCTTCTATATAATTAGGAACATTTTATTCCCGCCACTCTATAGTCTCAAAAGTCAGCCACGAATTTTACCCATAACATTTTGATAGGTACGGGCTAAGATACGAGCCCCTTCCATCAAATAAGCATCGGCCTCTCCCTCAAAACGGGCTGCTGTAATTCGATCCTTCATAAGCTTCGTATTAATATATACGTTCAAAGATGCAGAATTTAGAGCTGCTCCACAAAGCTGAATGGCAACACCTGCATCAGAAATCGCAAGAGCACTTCCAATCTCAGCCACACGTTGTGTCATCTTCATGGTTTCCAAAATCACTTCCATCATATCAAGGGGCGCTTTCGCTGCATCAAATAAAGCTTCTTCCATCACTTTGTTTCGATAGTCCACTTCTTCAAAAGTTTCCTTTGGAAGACCATACGCCTTAGACAAAGGTTCAAAGGCTTCCGCATCTTTATCCATAGCATCAAGAAGCTTTTCCTGTAATTCATCTGCCTTTTTCTGGAGTTCTTCAATTTCACTTTGATACTGGGCATACTTTTTCTTTCCCGTAGTAAGAGAAAGTACCATATCTGAAAGTGCAGCTCCTACTGCTGCCACTAATCCCGCAGCTCCGCCGCCGCCTGGTGTAGGTGCATCAGAACTTAAATCCTGTAAAAATTCTTCTATCTTTTGATCTTTCATCTTCATAATTAAATACCTCACTGTCCAATATTATAGGCAACGTTATAATAGTATACCATCTTTTTTATAATATCCTGCATCTCTTTTTCATTTTTCTGTACAAAGGCTTCTGTGTCTACAGACAGTTTTTCATAGGAAACATTGCCCCTTGCATCCACACTTCCCTCGATGGAATGTTCCAACCCGTATCGAAGCAAAAATGTGTAGACATCATCTTCATAATTCAGATAAAGCGAGCATGGCTCATCACCGAGGATTGTACTACCGGATAAGATAGAATTATAAAACTCATTTCTCCAAAAGGGCATTACCTGATTTGGAAGTTTGAAAGTACTATTCCCCTCTCTTTTCACCCATATCTTATTTTCAAAAGAAAAACCCGCTTCTTCAGCCCTTGTACGAAATTCCCTTGTTTCATTTATCGTTATCAGATATCGGGTAAATCCCAATGCCATAAGAACCACGCACAAAGCAGCCAGTGGTATCAAGATTTTTTTCATCCACCTTATTGCCTTTTTTAATACATCCATCCTGTTCACATATTTTGCATCTTCATTTAAAAGAACATCCAAAGAAATGTGATAGGTATTACATATGAGAATCAGCATTTCCAAATCGGGAATACTCTTATCATTTTCCCAGCTGGACACCGTCTGTCTGGTCACTCCAAACTTATCCCCATACTCCTCCTGAGTCATATGGCGACTTGTCCTGGTCTCCCGTATCATTTCAGCAACTGTCATATTTTATCTCCTTACTGTTTCTCCCTAAGTATTCTAATTTCTCTACCAAAATAAGTAAAGAAAAAGCCGCGCAAAGAACACTTTACATCCCGATTTTTCCGTATGTAAAGCCCTATTTGCTTGTTTCTTTATGGAAGCGGATTTCATAATGGAT
>JAIKXK010000164.1 GCA_024684155.1 Lachnospiraceae bacterium
TTATACAAAGCTCCGCAGGAATTACCCATGGCATGAGCATATTCACAGTTAATATAAGGCTTCTTGGGATGATCTTTGATCCACTCCTTAATATCCTTTACCGGAATATACATGGTACTTTCCATATCAGAAGAATCCGGACAACGTCTATCGTTATAAATTCCCTCATAATGCACTAATCTTGTATCATCCCATTCATGGAAATGATCATGCATTGCTAAAATATTTTCCCCACCAAAAGACTCATTACCACAAGACCAAATCAAAATAGAAGCATGATTTTTATCTCGTTCAAACATATTTCTTGCTCGATCTAATACTAGTTCCTTAAACTCAGATCGATTTCCCGGTATTGCAAAGGAAATATCCTCTAATCCACGAAGAATGGCATCCCAACTACCGTGAGTTTCAAGGTTTGTTTCATCGATTAAATAAATTCCATATAAATCACAAAGTCGATACAACAACGTACGATTTGGGTAATGGCTGGTTCGTATAGCATTAATATTGTTTTGTTTCATAGTAATGATGTCGGTATAAATTTCATCATCAGAAACACAACGTCCATTTTCTACGGAAAACTCATGACGATTTACACCTCGAAATACAATACGTTTTCCATTGATACACATAATGTGATCAATCATCTCAAACCGTCGAAATCCTACCTGTTCTACAACTACTTCTTGTAAAAATCCAGCTATGTCTGTAACTTCTAATCGCAATTCATAGAGATTTGGATGTTCTGCAGACCATTTCATTGGATCTTTTACATCAAAGGAAAGCTTCTCCTCTACTCCGATTTTTACCTCACCTGAAAGAATATCCTCCTCTTCATATGACAAATAATAACGAATCTTTCCTTCCATGGTCATCTTTAGGTTAATTTCTAAAGTAGCATCTTTATAATCATCGTCTAAAAGAGTTTTCACCCTCATATCTTTTATATGAACCTTTGGCGTGGTATAAAGATACACATCTCGATAGATTCCACTAAACCGGAAGAAATCCTGATCCTCACACCAGCTTCCGGCACTAAATCGAAATACCATAACAGCTAATTTGTTTTCACCATCCCGGTTTACAAACTCCGTCAAATCAAATTCAGAAGGGGTAAAAGAATCTTCGCTATAGCCCACATACTCTCCATTGCACCAAAGAGCCATACCACTTTCTACACCTTCAAAGCAAATGTAAATTGGACCTGATTTCATATCCTCTGGCAATGTGAAATATTTTACATAACTTCCTACTGGATTAAACACACTTGGAATTTCACCTGGACGAACTACTTCTTTTCCATCCCAGGGATACTGTGTATTGACATAAGCTGGATGGCCATAGCCTTCCATATTTATATGAGCAGGAACCCGGATGGTATCCCAGGTTCTTGCATTATAGTCTAATTCATAAAAGTCCTTCACTGCAGACTCGTAATTTTTTGCGTAGGAAAACTTCCATACGCCATTCAAAAAGTATTTATAATCTGATATCCCATTTTCCGTTTCTTCAAAACGATAAAACTCATGATCAGAATGTGCCGGTAAACGATTCTCCTGGAAAATCTCCGGATTTTTTACAATGTTGAAGTTAAATTCTGACACCTTTCGGGCCCTCCTCATTTTCAAATCTTTCCCCATAGATAAAATTTGAGGGCAGAAAACTATCTGCCCCCAATAAAACCTTATTATTTAACAGATCCTGTAATACCTTCTGCGAACTGCTTCTGCAATACGAAGAAAATAATCATTGTAGGAATTGAACAGAATAATACGCCCATCATCAGTACACCGTAGTCTACGGTATAACCAGCTGCTAAATTCGCAATTAACATAGGCATTGTCTGTGCTCTATTGTCTGTCATTACTACCTTTGGCCACATGTAAGCATTCCATGCATTCATAAATGTAATAACTGCTGCTGCGGCATAGGTAGATTTCATTACGGGCATATACATACGGAAGAAAATTCCAAATTCTGATACACCATCAATTCGTGCAGCTTCTAGAATATCCACTGGGAAGTTTCTAGAGTTCTGACGGAACATCATAATCAAAAAGGGTGTTGAGATGGTAGGTAAAATAAATGCCCAAACAGTATTTAATAAACCAAACTTTGACATCATCTTAAACAAAGGAATCATGGTTGCTACTGCAGGAACCATCATTGCAAGAAGCAAAATATTAAAGACAATATCTTTTCCTTTGTCATGATAAAGCTCAAATCCAAATCCAGCTAAAGAACAAACAAACAAAGCTACAATGGTTTGAACTCCCGCATATTTAAAGGAGTTCCAAAGTGTTCCCCAAAGGTCTGTTCTTGCCAGTAGGTTTGCAAAGTTTTGTGCAGCGTAGCTACCAAAGGTAAGTTTACCTGTAGCTACATCTACTGTATTATTGGTTGCTGCTGAAATCATCCAGTACAACGGAAATACAGAGATAAATGAAACAATAATCAAAAAGATATAAGTAGGGATTAATCTACGCTGGGTAGCTGATTTATTTTTCTTAGTCACGTTTATCACCTACTTTCATACTAATTCTTGATAGGATTGCTACTAAAATGAATACGAAGAATGACATTGCAGATGCATATCCAAAGTTAGCAACACCCTGTCCAAAGGAGTTATTGTAAATATAGTGAGACATTGTAATGGTTGAGTTTGCAGGACCACCACTGGTTAAGTTTACAGATTCATCGAAGAGCTGTAAGGTACCGTTAATTGACATAATTACTGTCATAATAATGGTTGGTTTTAATAGTGGAACTGTGATTTTCCAGAATGTTTTCCAGGAATTTGCACCATCAATTTTTGCTGCCTCATATACAGAATATTCAATGTTTTGTAAGCCAGCCAAATAAAATACCATATTGTATCCTGTCCATCTCCAGATCAGCGCAATAATAATAATTGCTCTTGCGGAATTGGTATTACCCAGGAAGTTGTAATTTGTTTCAAAGATTCCTAAGTTAACAAGAATTGTATTTACCAGGCCTTGTGTTGCAAATAGTGATTTAAAAATTAATGAGTAGGAAACAAGTGCGGTAGCACAAGGTAAAAATACCATTGTTCTAAAAAGTCCTCTGAATTTTAAATCCTTATTGTTTAAAAGCTGTGCCAGTAAAATGGCTAAAATTAACATAATCGGTACCTGAATAATAAGGTAAAGGAATGTATTTCCAACCGATCTTAAAAATAGAGCATCCTTAAACATTCTTGTGTAGTTATATGTTAAAGGATTGGCCCACTGCAAATTCGCAGATGATCCGGTTTTCAAAGACATGAATATGGCTTGAATAATCGGATAAAAGCTCATAATTGCAATTAGAATACTAGCAGGTAATAAAAATCCCCAGCCTGCTAATTGCTGCTTTCTTTTAATTGTTTTCACAAGAGTTTCCCCCTTTTTCCCATTCCAGTTTTTTAAACTATTTATCAGATGAGAGGGAACCTTCCATCTGAATTTTTTTAAAAAAGGGGAATCGGCAAAGTACCGACTCCCCCGTATTTCTTAAAGTCTACATTGTCATGTAAGTTCTAATTAAAGTCCCATTTCGAACTCTAACTGTTCCTGAGCACTTGCTAACTCGCTATCAAGTTCAGCACCCTGATTAATGTTAATAATTGCTGCAGCTACTAATGAACGAGCTGAGTAGTGGTAATCAGACTGAGTTACAGTCTTAACATTTCCACCCATTTCAACGATCTTTGAGTAAATAGCCTGATCATTGAAGTAAGCAACACCCTGCTGATATACTTCAGATTCACCAGCTGATAAGCAACATGTAATAACACCACCATCGGTAAGAGCTGAGTCATATGTAGCAATTGCGCCTTCACCGCCACCAAAGGTGTAAGCTAAGAAGTCCTGAGCTAATTCAACATTTGAGCAGTTAGATGTAATGTAAAGTGAAGAACCACCATTTGATGCATATCCTTCTTCTCCAGAAAGTGTAGGCATTGTTGTGATTTCCCATTTTCCTGAGTTAGCTTCTACCTGTTCAATAGTAGGAATAATCCAGTTACCATTCATAACACCAGCAACCATG
Organism: Lachnospiraceae bacterium; assembly: GCA_024684155.1. Lineage (GTDB taxonomy): Bacteria > Bacillota > Clostridia > Lachnospirales > Lachnospiraceae > JAILEN01. The sequence goes on from JAIKXK010000164.1 coordinate 4,051, forward strand.
TCACCCATGATTGTCTGATCTGTATAATCAGACCAGTCATTTGCAAGGTATAATACATTTTCCTGGCTCATTCTTGTAATAACATCAACGATGTCTTTTACAGTATCAGATGTAAGGTTAGGTGTTCCGTCTTCGTTGAACTGTGAAGCACCTTCAGCCTGAAGCATCATATAAGGAAGATCGTTTCCGTCACCATCCATAGAAAGTAAGTACTTTCCGGTCTTCTCATATACATCTTTACCGATTTCGATGAATCTGTCCCAGGTAATTCCTGTTACATCATCCATTGTGTATCCACATTCTTCAAGAATATCTACACGGTAAGCAAAAATAACAGTTCCGTTATCTACAGGTACGCCGTAGTGTACGCCATCTACTGTAGAATAAGATAATTTTTCAGCACCGAAGTCAGACCAGTCAATATCTGCATCTGCCATTGTGTTCCAAGCATCTGGATAATCAGCTACATATTTCTGAATGTAGTGATCCTGGAATAATACGATGTCTGGTAATGTGCTGTAGTCTCCAGAAGAACCTGCTAATGTAACAGCATCTTCAACGTCTGAAGACTGTGACTGCTCTTCAATGTTTAAAACAAAGTCAGGATTCTTTTCCTGATAAGCAGCTTCAGCTGCCTTAAGAGCCGGGATATTGAAGTTTGCATCCCATGCATAAACGGTTAATGTGTTTTCATCGTCAGTTGACTCAGAAGCTGTATCGCTGCTTGAACTGTCAGATGATGAATCAGAGCCTGAGCTTGATGATCCGCATCCGGCAAAAGCGGTAACTGCTAATGCGCCTGCTAACATAAGAGATAGTAATTTCTTCTTCATTTAAAAAAACCCTCCTTACTTTACTCGAAGAACCCTTGTACAACTTGCACAAGTTTTCTTCACCTCTCTTTCAGTCTGTGTTCATTATAACCATGAGTCTTCACAAATTGTTCACAGAAACAATCGGGTTTTATGCAAAAACGACTATATATTTCCTGTTTTTCTCTGATTTTCGCCTATTCTTGCCAAAAAACGCTGTCGAAAATTTTAGTTTTCAACAGCGTTTTCTTCTTTTCTTTGTTAAATTTTACCAACTGCACATTTATCGAATTGTGCAAAACTTGCAAATTCTACTCTTTACCTTCCCATCCTGGCTGGGCTGTAATATTAAAATTTGATAAAATTCCATCGTGTTTCGACTCCTGACCTTTCCATTGGTATGGTGTCATACCTGTTAATCTCTTAAAATTACGATTAAAGGTAGAAGGTGTCTGATATCCTACACGATAACAAATATCCTCCATAGATAAATCCTGTTTCTGAATTAAATTACAAGCCTTATCAATACGCACTAAATTAATATATTCTACCGGTTTCATGCTCATGGTTTCTTCAAACAATCGACGGAAGTGACTTTCAGAAAGCCCCGACTTTGTAGCCATATCTGAAATTTTTATCTCTTCATCATAGTGATCCCCCACATATTGAATCGCCTCTTTGATATAGTTATTTACCTTATTAGAGCGCTTTGCCTTTTCTCTTTCTTCATCTAATCGAAGCATTTCGATGGCTAAAGCATACAAATATCCTTTTACAGATTCTTTATAATAAATAGACTGTTCCCGGTATTCTTTTATAATTGCCTGAATAATTTTTGCTAACACCGGATGATTTTCTTTTGATTTCAACGTACCTCGTTTATTAATAATACGAATCATATCATCCTTTGAAACCTGGCCTTCATTTCCCGTTTCTCTTAAGAAATCATCAAGGTTAATAAATAAAAACTCCCATTTACACACATTTCCCGGCGAACTAATGGTAGTATGTGGAATGTTTGCAGGAATAATTGTAAACATATTATCCCCATAATTGTAGGAGCGGTTTTCAATAATCAACTCCCCATCCCCATGGTAACAGTATCCTATTTCTAAATAATTATGAAAATGAAGCATACGACCATAGCCTAAACCATACTCCTGCTCCCATCCTTTTCCCAGTTTCGCTAAGACATATTCCCCTCTTGGAATGTCATAATAACGAAACTCCATTTTCTGCTTTTCTCTTGCCATAATCCCCTCACAAATAATCAAAATTGCAATTTTTCTTCATAATAATACCACTTACAGTGTCTTTTCAGCAATATTTTTGCAAAATTTTCCATATGGTGTTATCATAGCTAACTATGAAGAGATTAGTTTTATTAATGTTATCTGCACTTCTTTGTTTCTTATTTTGTGGATGTGGCAAAGAACAGGTAGCAGATGTAGATTACGATTTAACAAAAATGTCATCCACTATGGTCTATGCAGAAGTTTCTAACATGCTTGCAAATCCTGATGATTATAAAGGAAAAACAGTACGTATGGCAGGAGACAGCAACATGACTCATGACGGCACCCATTCCTGCATTGTCTATGATGCCCTTGGTTGTTGTACAGAAGGTATCGAATACCTGTTAGAAGATGAAAAGTACCCGGACGACGGCGAGAGTATTACCGTGGTGGGTACCTTTGCAACTTATGAAAAAGGCGATTACAAATATTTTGTTTTAGCAAAATCTGTATTAGAATAGTTCCCTTTACTTAGCCAGATCATCGGAATCCAGCACTATGGTAAAGGGACCATCATTTAAAAGAGAAACTTTCATATCAGCACCAAAAGAGCCCCTTTCCACCTTTGGAAGGGCTTTTTTACATTCCGAAATAATATATTCATAAAACTCTTCTGCCAGTTTCGGATCACCAGCCTTTGTAAAACTTGGACGATTTCCTTTTTTACAATCAGCATAGAGGGTAAATTGAGAAATTAAAAGAAGCTCTCCATCTACCTGATCTAGGGACAAATTTGTCTTTCCATTTTCATCCTCAAAAATACGCATTCCAATTAATTTTTTAATCATTTTATCTGCAATTTCTTTTGTGTCATCATCTGATACTCCGATTAGTACCAAAAATCCTTTTCCAATTTCACCAATTGTTTTTTGATCTACTGTAACAGAAGCCTCTGTCACACGCTGAATTACAAATTTCATTTTATTA
>JAIKXK010000187.1 GCA_024684155.1 Lachnospiraceae bacterium
CGCCAGGAAAAATACAATAATAATTAAGATTCCTCGAAACAGCATCCAAGCTCGTGTATCTTTTATCCATGCCAAAACATAGTAAATAAACCATGCGATAATAAGGATTTCTATCACATCGGTAATCTGTATATCCGGCAATCCAAGGTCAAAGTAGTCGCCTAAAAATGTATCAACGCTGTCCATTATACTACTCAACCTTTGTCACTTCCTTTCTCATCACTTTCATCATCCTCAGAAAAATCAACCTTTGAATATCTAGAGGTTGTACTTCCTTCTGTGATTTTTTTAATTTCTTTTGCTTCCTGTTCAATTCGAATTTTAGGAACTGCAGTAACATAATAATAATACTCATCGTCCTCAAATTGAACCTTTTCAGATCTTGAATAATCTAAATCAAACAATAAATAGTTACTAGCTAATCCTAATACCAAGGCAATCATATTTCCTACTATTAGCCATGGAATCTGACTGCTTCTATTTAACAATAAATATCCTGCCAACAAAATTCCAAACTCTACTAAAATCCCTGCAAAAATTGCTATGGTCCACGCATGGGCAATGTCTGCACAACGAATTAAGTATACCACTAAAAACATAACCACCATGGCAGTTAGGAAAACATAAAACATGGTATTTGATAACATTCCACTCATTAATAGATCTGAAACAGATACATTTTCCTGAGCGTCCATCAACTGGGAAGCATGCTCTTTTACACTTTTTAAGTAGTATGCTGTCACACTACCACATAATACTGTAGTTACTTCACTAGCTCCGCCAAACAATGCAGACTGAAGCGGCATTACAAAAGGTATATGCATCTGATAACAAACCGGAATTCCAATTACATTATAATAAAACTGTCCATGATAAATACCACAAAGGATATAGGTAATTGCATAAAGAGCAATCGCCATAAAAGCAACATCTGCCGATAGAGATGCCAACTGAATAAACAAATAAATAAGCATTACCAAAGAAAACGCGCTACCTGGAACAAAGGCACATAAAAAAGCTACAACTAAGCTAATCCATCCATTGGATAAAACATTAGAATAGCCAAAATTTGTATTGATAATAAGTAAGCATAAATATGCCATAACACCTTTAAATATTCTACTTACAACAATATCATTATTGGAAATAAATGTTCTTACTCCATCTCGCATTTTAATAAAAATAGTCATGTTAATCTCCGTTGTCCCTTGTGTTCTTTTCCTTCATCAGTCGCTCTAGCGCACTTTCTGGAACCGACTCCTTTACAACAATATCCGGTTCCATATTATCAATCTGCATTTCTTCCTGTTCATCTTCTTCAAATATTTCTTCTTCGAAATTATCTAGCTGATGTAACTCTTGCAAATCCTTCATGGCTATGGTAGGGGACTTACTTTCTTCTTCATCAATATAAAGTCTTTCTAATTCATCCCAATCACTGATTCTTTCCTTTAATGCCCGTCGGCCTCTTTTATATTTTTTTTTCGCTCTTTTCTTTGCTTTTGACATATAAACATACAAGTACATCAGGTATCCTAATACGCCAACAATAAGTAAAAGAGAAAGAACTAAACCATTAATATTTGTTACTACTGTATTAAATAGTATTGCAATAATAAGGAAGTAAAATACAGCATAGGTAACCGTGCCTAACAAAAAAGCAAATAAGCTATTCATAGAAAGGAAATCACTCTTTGCAATGTTTGTTACGGGGCCATAATCCTTCAGCTTCTTTTTTTCCATCATAGCCATATGGGTCATATGACGAACTCTTTTTTCGTTAAGCATATCTCTCCTTATAAGTAAAGCTAAACATAGTTATGTTTAATATATCATATTTACCCTTTAAAGCAAAGAAAAAGCCAATCACCTGTATAGGTAATTGGCTTTATGTGTTATCTCTTAAATCTCATTTTATCACTTTCATGAGCGCTCTTTTTTGGTGCTTCTGGAACAGGGATTGGTTTTGCAAAGGCATTTGTCATTTCTGATGCCATATTGTTCTTACACTTTTCACAAAATCTACCAGTTCGTATCGATGCTCCGCATTTTTCGCAATTCATAGCAATTGGTGAATCCTTTGCAAATTCCAATCGCTCCTCTCGAACCCACTGATTAATCTGCTGAACAGCAACTTCGTTCTCATCAGATATTTCAGATATGGACGCTTGCGGATGTTCTCTGATATATTCTTTTACCTGATTGAACTTGTTTTCAATTTCGTCTTTACAAACCGGACAAATTGCAGGACCACCTAAGTAGTTGAACATTCGTCCACAATTTTTACAATTTCTAACATCCATAATCTAAGGCCTCCCCTATACATCAGTTCCTATGCATATTGTCAAGCAAAATATCTTTTTTACGTCCTCCTTCTGTAACAATTTTGCAATTGCATCCATAGTAGAGCCAGTAGTATAGATATCATCAACTATTAATACGCAATTTAATTTTACATTATTTCTATTCAATTTAAAAGCATTTTTCAAATTTTTATGTCTTCCCAAAAAATCCAATCCTTTTTGTGGAATAGTATTTTTTCCTCT
>JAIKXK010000238.1 GCA_024684155.1 Lachnospiraceae bacterium
GGGTACAGATGCCCAGACAGATTTAGCTGTTGTAAAGGTAAAGGTTGCTGACATAGAAGAAGATACCTTAAGCACTATTAAGGTCTGTGTATAAGTAGATCCATCTGAATTTTCAAAACTAACTTCTCTATCTAAAGCAGAAATAACACCTGTTGTTACTGACTGGCCATAACCTAGAGCATTACCAATAACAACAGCGGATGATCCTACCTTTAGGTCATCAGAAGATCCTAAAGTTGCAACCTTAATAGTGCTTAAGGTATCTTCTTCTATGTCAGCAACCTTTACCTTTACAACAGCTAAATCTGTCTGGGCATCTGTACCCTGAATTTCAGCTTCTACTGCTGTATCATCACAAAACGTAATCGTTAATGTTGTTGCACCTTCTACTACATGGTTATTTGTTGCAATATATAAATAGGTGTCGTCCTGACTGATAATAATACCAGATCCTGCTGATTCAGATTCTTCCTGATAATTCTGGCCGAACCAGCTTCTGTATTCTACAATTGACATGTTTGTTACCTGTACAATGGCAGGCATAACATTTTCTGCTATATCAGAAACATCAGTTACTGTAATGGCTGAAGATGTTGCAGTTGAATCTACACTTCCTTCATTTGATGTCAAAGTCGTTGCAGTAGAAGAAGTCTCGTCACTTGTTCCTAATTTCTTAGACATGAAATAACTTGCTCCCTCAAAAGCACAGCCACCAACTAATCCAAAGACTAATGCAATGGCCACCACTTTTCCTAAGGTTTTTAAAAACGGATGCTCCTTTTTTGGTTTTTTCGGTTTAACAGGATCCTGATATGGATTGTATCCTCCTCCATAATTTGGTTCTTGATCCCCTGAGCCGTTATCATTTGAGTTGTATTCATAGTATTGATAATTCATCGAATCGGACTCCCTTCAAATACTTTTTTGTTTTTACATTAGTTAGTCTACAATCAATTTGTGTCAAATTTGTGAAAAACTTTTGACAAATTTAAGAAAACAAAAAAGGCGATATAACAATCGCCTTTCTTACAATTTAGAATTAATATCCGTAGTCCACCGCAGAAGATTCCGTAAAGCCCGTATAATTAATAATCGAATTCGAAATCTCTTGTAATTCCGTTGAAGCTACATGCTGTTCATTAAATAAGAATTGATACAATTCTGATACATTTGATTCTAAAGTACAAGGAACATCCACAGATCCTGGATTTGATCCGTAGGTTTCTGTTCTCATTTCAAACGGGAATCCATGGGACTCTGCTAATGTGTAGTCTTGCATTGCAGTGGCCATTCCCATAATATTTGATGCTGATAAACTTGTAGAAATATAAGGAAGGATTCCATCCACTAAATCATTTAATTCAAATACACTAGCACCCTTTACCTCTTCAACCAGGCAATTAACTACTGTACGTTGTCTTTCAGCACGTTTAAAATCTCCACCAGAGGTGTATCGAACACGACAATATGCAACAGCCTGAACTCCATTTAATTCTGTCTGTCCAGCCACTACTGCCTCTGCTCCCTTACCAGTTACTGATGCTACTTCAGAAATATACTGATTGGTATAAGAAGCTTCCTCTTCACCCAATCCTTCTGGCAATGTAATTCCTCCCACCGCATCTACGGCTTCAGACAAGGCATAAAAATCTACTGAAACATAATTTTGAATATCTAAATCAAGGTTTCTGTTTAGCATTTCAATTGCTTCTTCCACACCGCCATGATTATAAGCATAGTTACATTTTTTCAAAGTTCCATTTCCATCTACATCCATAAATGTATCACGGTAAACAGAAACAATCTTTACCTCTTTCGTATCATTATTAATACTACAAATCATAATACTATCAGAGTTACCGGAGTCATAATTTCCATTAGAACGGTTATCCACACCAAATAATGCAATGGTTGTATATCCACTAAGTAACTCTTTTGTTTCATCATCTAGAGTATTTGTAGCCATATTTCTTAGAGTATTAAAATCCAGTTTTCCTAATTTCACCCACACAAATAAAGCAACTAAAAGAACTAAAAGAATACAGAATTCAATAACAAGCATTCTCTTTTGTTTCTTTCTTTTCATCTGTTTTTTTGACATTTTCTTTTTAGCTTTTGTAGCCATACTAAAGTCCTCACTAATACAATTCATAATTATCCAGTCCCAA
>JAIKXK010000320.1 GCA_024684155.1 Lachnospiraceae bacterium
CTCCATCTACCAAGCATGCACTATCTTCTGTGATAAATTCAGAATTTGCAGACCAATTCGTAACAACTGTTGGCGTTCCTAAAAACATTGCTTCTGCCATAGGCAATCCAAATCCCTCTGCGCGATGTAACGAAATAAGTACATCCGCTGCTGCCTCTAGACTCTCTACCATTTCGCGGCTAAGGTTTTTCGTAATAAAGTAAATGTATTTATAACCTTCTAGCTGTTTCTTTAAGCCTGCTACTTCTGAATCTGTAGCAGCATTGTTTACTTTAATAATCAGACCAACTTTTTTCTCATTTGCTTCTTCCGCAGAAAATGCCTTTTTAAATGCTGAAATGGAAGCCTTTGGATTCTTTCGTTCGCTCACACTTCTAAAGTCATACATCAAAAGATATAGAAATACATCCTCTGGTAAATCGAAGGCATCCCGTCCATATGAAACCGGCTCCTTTAACCACATAGCATATGGCACATGAACCACCGGCTTTTTCGTATACTTCTTAATGCAATCACAAATAAACTGAGATGGAGCCCATACTGCATCCACTGTATCGATACAAGGTCTCCAAATTTTAGGGAATGTCTCAAGTTCCCAAAGCCAGTATGCTACGTTATATCTATAATCTAAAATCTCATTGGAGAAATCTGAGTAGTAACGCACCCACTCACCAGCATTGATATGGATGACATTAATAGCATACTTTGGCTTCTCTACGATATAGTCATCCCAATCATGAATGTTATTATCCTCATTGGCCCAACTATCCATGTTAAGAATCACAAAAGGAATCTCATTTTCTTTTAGCACGCGAGCAAGTATTCTCATGCTCTCACCAAGACCTGTTTCTGATCGGATGTTTCCAATCAGATTGATTCCCATTTCATATTTTCCTTTTTCATGTGGTCGAACCGTCTTATGTTTCTTTAACATCTTACGATATAAACGCTTTTCCAAATATTTCCGAAAAAGAGCTACTGACCAATCTGGCATATAAACTTTTAATACCCGAAGTATTTTTATAATTCTTTGTTTCATATTCACATCCATTTTTAGGCACACCTTGCCCATAACCTGTTCCATTATACTATTGTCCCTCTTTTTTTTCAATGTGAGGCTATAGATAAAAAAATGAAAGAAAAAGCAACAAACCAGTCTTCCATACCGTCCTCCCTAAAACACATATCTTCAATTGAAAAAGACGCCGATTCTTTGCTGTCGACGTCTTCTCTGCTATCACACTATTTTCCCCTCAACTTCTCAAACCCATCTCGAAGTCTTTTTATCATCCTCTCCCTCGTATATTCCTTCTGGACTCTCTCATATGCACCACGTCCATAGGTCTCTCGTAGGCTTTCATCCTCACACAGCTTCTTTATAGCTGCTAAAAGTTCTTCTTCACTTCTGGGGGTTACGGTGATACCACTTTCTCCATCAATACTTACGTAGGGAACACCACTGTTTAGTCTTGTGTTAATCACAGGTTTACCAAAGGCCATTGCCTCGATTTGTACGATTGCAAAAGACTCGGCTTCTGAAGTTGATGGAAGAACCAAAAAATCACTCTTTTTGATTTCTTCTCGCTTTTCTTCTTCTGAGATCATTCCGGTAAATCGAACACACTCTTCTAATCCCAATTCCTTTGTCAAAGCCTCTAATTCATCCTGCTTTGGTCCACCACCTACAAAAGTAAGGTCATAGCTTCCATTTCCCTCATCTACGAGACGCCGAAAAGCACGAAGCAAAATATCGCCGCCCTTGTACCAGACCAGTCTTCCTAAAAAAAGGATATGAATGGTTTCATCCCCTTCTTTTCCTCTTCCAAATCCATTTTCCTGCACATAGGCCTGTCCCTCTGCCAGGTGTTCATCTGAAATGGAATAAGGCACCTTTACACACTTCTCACGAAACTTTGGAAGTAAATCTGATCCATCGATGGTTCCATCCGATGATACCAGGATCATATCTGCTTTCTTTAGACTGTGTTTTACGAAAGGTCGATAGAAGGGCGCCAGCTTTTTATAGCTTACAAAATCACAATGCCACCACAATATGAGCTTTCCTTTATAGCGATGGAACAGAATTCCTATATCGCAAAGGGGATAAGGAAAGTTATAAATGGTTACTCCATCTTCTTCTCCTCTCTCTTTCATCTCTTTTAAAAACTGAAATGAGAAAGGTGTAGAAGCTACATTTAAAAACTGCTTACAACGCAAAACAGGGATGCCGTTATAGACATCCTCGCTTTTTTCCTTTCCAGTCACTCCCTGACAACAAATCACTTCCTGATCTTCTCCGCGAAATCCATCTGCTATGGTTTCTACGGCTTGACTGATGCCGCCACCATTTTCAGGGAAATATATTTTCGTTAAATGCGTTAACTTCATTCTTTATTTTGTCCTTCGCCGATTTTTTCCTTTTGCTGTTCCGTAAAACCTTCGGTTGCTTCACTCTTAAAGATGACCTTTACAGTTT
>JAIKXK010000334.1 GCA_024684155.1 Lachnospiraceae bacterium
GTTGTAGTAGATGGGGTTGTCTATGATCTAGAAGAAGATATTGAATTAGATAAGAATAAAAAGCATAACATTGAAGTTGTGATTGACCGACTTGTGGTTCGGGAAGGAATGGAAGATCGTTTGACAGGCTCACTGGAAAATGCTCTAAAGCTTGGAAACGGTCTTGTAATTATTGATGTAATTGGTGGAGAACAAAAGCGATTTTCAGAAAGCTTCTCCTGCCCGGATTGTGGCATCTCTATCGATGAAATAGAACCTAGAAGTTTCTCTTTTAACAATCCTTTTGGAGCCTGCCCTGAGTGTTTTGGTATTGGATATAAAATGGAATTTGATGAAAGATTAATGATTCCGGATATGTCTTTAAGTTTTAATGAAGGATGTGTTCAGGTTCCTGGATGGCAGTCTAGTAACGATGCAAAAAGTTATACCCATGCCATTCTTATGGCATTGGCAAAGGAGTATGACTTTAGTCTGGATACTCCTTATGAAGAACTGCCGGCTAAGATTCGTAAGATGTTTATTTACGGGTTTGACCGCGAGGTAAAGGTTCCTTATAAGGGAAAGTTTGGAGAAGGAATTTACGACGTTCACTTTGAAGGATTAATTGCCAATTCCCATAGAAGATATCGTGAGACAAAGTCAGAACTTTCAAAACAGTCCTTTGAAGAGTATATGGAAATTTCTCCATGCCCAGTTTGTCAGGGGCAGAGATTGAAAAAAGAATCTTTAGCAGTAACAGTGGCAGATAAAAATATTTATGAAGTTACGACTATGCCTATTCGAGATCTTCAGAAGTTTTTAGATGATATGGAATTAAGCGAATATCAGAAAAATATTGGTCGCCTGGTGTTAAAAGAAATTAAAGGTCGTGTTGGATTTTTAAATGATGTAGGTTTAGATTATTTATCTTTATCAAGGGCTACTGGAACTCTCTCTGGTGGAGAAGCGCAGCGCATCCGTTTGGCTACACAGATTGGATCGGGACTGGTTGGAGTTTGCTACATTTTAGATGAGCCAAGTATCGGTTTGCATCAAAAGGACAATGACAAACTTTTGAATTCCTTAAAGGGACTTCGGGATTTGGGAAATACGCTTATTGTAGTAGAACATGACGAAGATACTATGAGAGAGGCAGACTATGTGGTGGATATTGGACCTGGAGCCGGAGAACATGGAGGAGAGGTAATTGCCTGCGGAACAGCAGAAGAAATTATGAAGGAGCCAAGATCAATTACAGGTCAGTATTTATCAGGAAAGAAAAAGATTCCGGTTCCTAAGGAAAGAAGAACACCGACAGGATTTCTTCAGATAAAAGGTGCAACAGAACATAATTTAAAAAATATTGATGTAGATATTCCTCTTGGAGTAGTGACCTGTATCACCGGTGTGTCTGGTTCAGGAAAGAGTTCTTTGATAAATGAGGTCTTATATAAGAGTCTTGCAAAAAAATTAAATCGTGCTCATAAAATTCCTGGAGCTCATAAAAAGATATTAGGCATCGAACAGTTAGATAAGGTGATTGATATTGATCAGTCTCCTATTGGACGCTCTCCAAGGTCAAATCCGGCTACCTATACAGGTACTTTTGATTTGATTCGAGACTTGTTTGCAGCTACTGCGGATGCCAAGGCAAGGGGATATAAAAAAGGACGCTTTAGTTTTAATGTAAAGGGTGGCCGATGCGAAGCCTGCTCCGGAGATGGTATTGTAAAAATTGAAATGCATTTTTTACCTGATGTGTATGTGCCTTGTGAAGTTTGTCAGGGGAAGAGATATAATCGCGAAACTCTTGAGGTAAAGTACAAGGGAAAATCCATTTATGACGTCTTGAATATGACGGTGGAAGAGGCAGTAGAATTTTTCAAAAATGTTCCTTCCGTAAAAAGAAAAATTGAAACTCTAAATGATGTAGGACTTGGATATATTCGTCTTGGACAGCCTTCTACGGAACTGTCTGGTGGTGAAGCTCAGCGAATTAAACTGGCAACTGAACTTTCAAGAAGAAGTACAGGAAAGACCATTTATATATTGGATGAACCTACTACAGGTCTTCATTTTGAGGATGTAAACAAGCTGGTGCAAATTTTGCATAAGCTCTGCGAGGGTGGAAATTCTGTAGTGGTAATTGAACATAACTTAGATGTAATTAAAACTGCAGATTATATTATTGATTTAGGACCAGAAGGAGGAGACCGGGGCGGAACAATTGTAGCCAGTGGAACTCCGGAAGAGGTGGCAAAAGTAAAGAAGTCTTACACCGGTCAATATGTAAAAAAATACTTAAAATAAGAGAACAGCTTTCTTTGTTTCACATGCAAAGGAGGCTGTTTTTTTAGTATCTAAAATGTGTCTATTTGGATGTTAAAATTTCCTTTATGAGTAGGAGTTAAAATTGCCTTTTTTAGGAGATTTAATATGAAAAATTCATGGATGAAAAGATGCTTGGTGAGTGTGCTTGCGTTCGTTATAACTATAACTGCAGTACCATATGAAATGGTGGTAGAGGCAGCAGATGAGGAAATTATTTCATTAAGCGGTGTAGTGACAGAAGATGATAATGTTCTTCCTACAGGAAATTATGTTTTGACTGAGGATACCACATTTTCGGGAAGTGGAGATGTTTGGACTTTTGGGAAAAGGACAAGTATAGATCTTTGTGGACATAAATTAACTCTTGATGGTGTTACATTAAGTATAGAAGCAGGAGAACTACAGGTTACGGATAGCACTGGAGCCGGTCAGGTATATTCAGAAAATTCCCAGCTTTTTCATATTCCATATAAAAGAAGCAGAATCTTATCTTTGGATAAGGTTAGTTTAGTGTATGCAGGAGATAATACATCTTTAGTTCCTGTTTGGGCAGAATGCCAGGTGTATGCAGGAGATTCTTCTTTGACTACCACCTCAGAATATGGGATGTATGTAAATTATGATCTTTGGCTTTGGAATATGTCTTTTTCTGGCTTTACAAATTCAGAAGTTTTATTAGGAAATGATGGTGAAATTTGTTATTTTGAGGAAGAAGTAACCTATCTTGAACCAATAAATGTAAGTTTGAAAAATTTAGATTTTTCTGAGATGACTTCAAAAGCGTTAATTGTTCCAATGGGTAATGAGGATGTGCCTCGATCCATAACTGACACGATTACTTTTACAGAAGTGCCAGAGGATTGTCAAATTATGTACCGGGATGGAGAATATGATGCTGTCATGATTCCTGTTATAGAGCTATGTGGAAGTTATGATTTAGGGGAGAATATGTTTCCTGGGATTTCCTTGGACGAATCTGGTAATTATCAGATGGATAGAGCCTACTATAAAGCTACGGGGGATGTGTCTTTTTCTTCAGAAGAAGTGGATGGCGGAGAGTATTTAAATATCTTTTTGGCAGAGGGTAAGGAGGTTATTTTAGATTTAAATGGTCACACCATAAATATGGATACCATGACGATAAGAGCAGAAGAAGGATCTCTGACTATACTTGATAGTGCAGAGGGTGGTGTTTTAAACGGGGGATTTTATTTCGATGGAAGAAATGGTTCGTTTAACATGGAGTCTGGAACCTATAATATTGTAGAGGAACCACGAGTGGCTCCCATGCGTGGAATTCCATTTTTACTATTTGGATATTCTCGATTTGATATGACAGGTGGAACTATTAATTGCTATTATTCCACACATGAAATGATAGAAGGAATGGATCCAATTATTGATATTAGCGGAGGAGAAATTAATTTTTATCCAAGAAAAAAAGAATTAAGTTCTGTGGATATGTTCCAAGTGGGAAGCTATAAAAAAGAAGCGGTTCGAATTAGTGGCGGTACCATACGCATGGAAGGTGTTGGCTTATTAAATATGTTTGAATTACTGGAAGGTAATTTGGAAATTACAGGCGGAGATTTTATTTTAGGCTATGAAGGATCCAATGAGCAATACAAGGAAAAGTCTGCACTTTTAAATAGTGAATTCAATATGAATGTGTCTGTTTCTGGTGGGAATTTTACAACTAATACGGATCATTGTTTTGTAGATGCTTCATATCGAAGTGATGTACCAACTATCCATTTTTCAGGAAGCCCTACTTTTAATGTGGCGAAATATGATTATTCGTCTCAATTGCATTGGGGACGTAAGGATTCTGTATTGAACAGTATTGAAATAAAAGAGGATTTTAATATTGGTAGAAAATTAAATTACTATGCCGAGAAAACACCTACAGAAGAGAATCCAATTATCTTTGTGCGAAATTGGACACAAAATCGCGGAGAGGAAGATCCTTCAGATGTAATGAATATCTATTTGCCTGACGATAAGGTGTGTACGCCAATCGTGGTGGACGGAAATGTTTCAAGTGGAACAATTACAGATGCGCCTGAACCTGAACCGGAAATAATAGATGGGTTAGAAGTTTGTGAGTTACAGGGCACATATAGTTTGACGAATTTAGAAGTGCCAAATACTACCAGGACAGCAGAAGGAATGGATAGTTATTATTGGACGGATGGATACTATAGGTTATCAGGAGATACTACCTTTACAACGGAACTTATTAACAGTAAGAGCGAACTTAGCAATGTATATGTAAATGACAATATTATTATTGATTTGAATGGTCATTCGCTGACTGTAGATCCAATTCGTTTTGTGACAAAAAGTAATACTCAGTTTACGATATTAGATTCGAAAACAGGTGGTGAACTTAATGGACCTGCGTTTATGTGGGGAAGTGGAGATATTAACCTTTTAGGTGGAACGCTGAACCTTACAGAGAATACAAAGCAATATAGTAGAGATTGGGCGTTTAATCTTTCTGGTGGAAATTTAACAGTAGATAAAGCAGTGGTCAATTGCTATCATGACAGCGATATTATCATGATTCAGGCCATGGGCAGGTCTACAATTACCATGACTTCGGGAGAATTAAATTATATTCCGACCAAAAAAATTCCAACCTGGCATGAGTTTTTGATATACGCAATGGATTCTACCGTAAATATTAGTGGTGGAACTTTACGCTTAGAAGCATCCTCCCGAGGATGTATTCTTGACGTGCCTGATTCAAAGGTCAAGGTTACCGGTGGAACTTTTATTTCTAAGTGTACAGGGACGGACGCAAATGAAATCGCATTAACCCGTGTTGTTGATGCATCTTCCGGCATGAAGAGCACCATTGCAATTACGGGAGGAAGTTTTACCACAAATGGAAATCATTGTATCTATGGTCCGATTTATACAGATACAAAAGTAACCTTAGGTGGAAATCTAGAAATGGATTCCACTAAGTATGATGTGTATTACAGTGGAAGCAGATTAATTCCTCTGAATTTGCAATCGGATTTTTCACTTGGCCGAAAGATGAAAATTTATACGAATACCATATTACCAACAGAAGAAACGGTGGTTCCTTTTGTTAGTAATTGGACAAAAAATCTGGGGGATAAAAATCCATCTGATGTATTTGAAGTATATTTGAAAGAGGGAAATGTTGAAAAGCCATATGTTTTAGATGGAAGTGCTGTATGTGGTGGATTGACCAAGGAACCTGAATATATAGATGGGTTGCAGGTGTGCGAATTGCAGGGCACTTATAATCTATCAAATCTAGAAGTTCCAAACACCTCAAGAAAAGAAGAAGGAAAAGATGAATATTATTGGGCTGATGGGTATTACAGATTAGCAGGAGATACTACTTTTTCCACCAGTCTTATTAATAGCGCTAGTTCCCGCAGTGACGTTTATATCAACGAGAATGTAGTTATAGATTTAAATGGTCATACATTAACAGTTGACCCTATCTGTTTTAATACTGTAAATACAAGTAATTTTACAATTGTAGATTCC
>JAIKXK010000384.1 GCA_024684155.1 Lachnospiraceae bacterium
TGCACCATCATTTGTACTCCCAGTTGTACCGGTGTCTACATTAGTTTTATATTCTATAAAGAAATGTCCAGACATCATTTTCGTACCATCCCCATAGGAATTAACCGTTAAAGGGAATTTAAATGATATTGTGGTATCTGTAACTGCTGTAGGAGAAATTTTTTGGGGATAACTTGCTTCTCCATTATCATCAATAATAGGATAAAACAACCGGGCCACCTGTCCGTCATTTTTTGAATATCCCGGTGGTATAGGAATCGTAAGTGTCACGGGGACTTCCGTAATCGAATCACTAATGATTACCGGTGAAATCCATATGGCATAAAACCATACCCCATCATATCCTGCATCCATCTGTTCCTGAGCATCTACCCAGGTTTCTGCATTGCATTTTCCATTGTTTTGAACAAGCAATTCTATCTGATCGGAACTGGTATCAATACTCCAATCCAAATCTGAAGAAATGGAAGCTCCATTTGCCACATCTACTACGTCATCATTTTCAAAGTAGCTGTAAATTAACTGTTTTTGTACAGCTGCCTGTGCAGTTTTTGGTGGAATCACTGCCACCAATGTTGTCATCATTACCACCCCAAGTAACAATGAAAACCCTTTTTTCATAATACTCTTTTTCATATGCCTCCTCCTTGATAATACACTACAATACCTCAACAAGAACGCTACGTCTCCCCCCTACTTTTATTATAAATTACAACCTCTAGTGCTCATATTGACAAAGTAAACAAAACCCCCCCTATTATCTTTAATACAAAAGTATAAGTTTATACTCTTTCAATTGATTTATTAAAAAAAACTTAAATTATTAAATATTTATTAAATATGACATAGCATTATTGACCTTTTATATGCGAAAAAGTAAATTGTTGTATATAGATTTTAGGAAAAATGTTTTTATTTTTTCTAAAGGAAAAGGAGTTGGTTATTATGTTTCAGCAAAAATTACAGTCATTTATGATTGGTCGTAACGGGGTAGACCATTTTGGAAAATTTACATCTATTGCATCACTTGTACTAATGGTTATCACCTTATTTACAAATAATGGATTATTGTATCTTCTGGCTATGGGTCTTTTGATCTATACCTACTTCCGTATGATGTCTAAAAATATCGGAAAGCGTCAGT
Source organism: Lachnospiraceae bacterium (assembly GCA_024684155.1). Classification (GTDB taxonomy): domain Bacteria; phylum Bacillota; class Clostridia; order Lachnospirales; family Lachnospiraceae; genus JAILEN01. The sequence goes on from JAIKXK010000384.1 coordinate 1,145, forward strand.
TAGAAAATCAAAAATATTTACAGATTACAGATCGTATCAGAAGTCGTTTTAACGGTGTTCCTGCTTTTTGGAAAATCAGAGCTTTCTTCAATGAGCTTGGACGTAAAATCAGATATGGTTCTAATGATGCTCAGGCTCGCGCCGCGAAACGAGCTTATGATAAAGAGCAAAAAAAGATTTACAAGTTCTACACCTGTTCTTCCTGTGGTCAAAAGGTACGTGTTCCAAAGGGAAAAGGTAAAATCGAAATTACCTGTCCAAAATGCAAAAACACCTTTATTAAACGCACCTAAGTGCTACTCTTATTGATTTATTAATCTTTATTTAAGGATACTTACTTATAATTACATTCAGCGGAGGCTTACATGTTTGGATATATAAATGCAAACAAATCCACTATGACAAATGAAGAAATTGACATTTATAGATCTTACTATTGTGGCTTGTGCCAGCAATTAAAAAAAGAAGGTGGTAAGCGCTGTCAGTTACTTTTAAACTATGACTGTACCTTTTTATCACTTCTTTTAGCAGGACTATACGAAGTTGAAGGTGAGAGTTCTACCTTTACTTGTGGACTACACCCAACCAAAAAGAAAACTGCGTTTTACAGTGAAGCAACAGAATATGCTGCAGCTATGGATATCATTCTTTCTTATCACAATTTACTAGATGATTTTAAGGACACCAAAAATCCAGGCAAACAGGCCCTGGCAAAATACATTGAGCCTACTTATAAAAGAATGGCAAATAAGTATCCCCGCCAGGCACATGCAGTGGAAGAATTAATGCGACTTACTGCAGAAGCAGAAAAACGCAAAGAAACAAATGTAGACATTCTCTCTGGATATACAGGAGAAATGCTTGCAGAATTATTTGACTGGAAACAGGATTTATGGTCAAATGAACTACGAAACATGGGCTATTACATGGGAAAATTCATCTACATGATGGATGCCTATGATGATCTTCCATCAGATATTAAGAAACGACAGTTTAATCCTTTGATTGATGTCAAAGAAAAATGTCCTGATGGATATGAAACCTATTGCGAAAGTGCACTCTCCGCCCTTATGGCAGAATGTGCAAAATCCTTTGAACGACTTCCTATTTTAATGAACGCCAACGTCATTCGAAACATTATATATTCTGGTGTTTGGACAAAATACGAATACATTCAACTAAAACGAAATCAAAAATCAAAGGCTGAAGAAACTTCAGCTAATTAAGAAAAGGATACAATATGAACCCCTATCAAATATTAGGTGTGTCACCAAATGCTTCAGACGACGAGGTAAAAAAGGCATACCGAACCTTAAGTAGAAAATATCATCCCGATGCCAATGTAAATAATCCTAACAAGGAACAGGCCGAGGAAATGTTTAAAAAAGTTCAACAGGCTTATGACCAGATTATGAAAGAACGCCAGGGAGGTTATTCCGGAGGCTATGGCGGAGCTTATTCCAATCGTCGTAGTAGCTATGGCAACGGCTATGGCGGAGCAGAAAGCAGTATGCCAAATGAACTTCGTGCCGCTATGAACTACATCCAATCCGGCTACTATCAGGAAGCGCTAAATGCTTTAAACCAAATGGATGAACGTGACCGAAACGGTGCTTGGAACTACCTGGCTGCCATTGCATCAGAAGGTATTGGAAACATAGTAAATGCAAAAGTTTACATCCAGCGTGCCATTACCTTAGAACCAAACAACATGCAATATCGCCAGTTTCAAAATCATCTGGAGCAGGGAACCTCCTGGTATCGTTCTGCTGGAAGTGCCTATGAGCGTCCCTTCGCAAACAGTGCAGGCAGCTTCTGCCTGGATTTACTCTTATTAAATATGTGCTGCTTCTGTTGCTAGAGGCAGCGCTTTTTTTATATCTTTCTTCCCTTGTGGGGCCCGGCCTTGGCCTAAGGGGGTGGCAGGGCTCGTCTGCGGATTCTGATAATCTATGTGCCATGTGTCGCATCCTTGATAACATGTGTTCTTTCAAATCTTTACACTTCCATCGCTGTGGTTTGCATTACGCAGACACTTACCAAGTATAATATGCACATAATATACAGCCAGTGGGCCTCTGCTTTTTTGAACGTGAACTTAGAAAAATAAAAATCGGTTTTTGTAGATATAGGCGCGAGGCGCCATGGACGGCGCCGAGAACCCGACAACGAAAAGGATTGAGATAAAGGGTGGCGCCTATATCAAAAAACCGATTTTTAAATTTTTCTTAGTGAGCAGTTATGAAAAGCAGAGGACCCCTGGCTGTATATAAATGTGCATGTAATAAAATAAATGTCTGCGTATGTTGCAAACACCAGCTTGTAAGTGTAAAACCCTTGAAAGGA
>JAIKXK010000404.1 GCA_024684155.1 Lachnospiraceae bacterium
ATTCGATGTCTTCACTTCGTGAGCAAGAACCGATTACCATTCCAGCATATACTTTTTCGCCAGGTCCAATGAAGAGTGTTCCTCTATCCTGAGCTGAGAATAAACCATAGGTTACAGATTCACCAGTTTCAAATGCGATTAGGGAACCAGTCTTTCTGTAAGCGATTTCACCCTTGAAGGGTTCATATCCTTCGAAGATGGTATTGATGATTCCGTTACCCTTTGTATCGGTCATGAAATCACCTCTATATCCGATTAATCCACGAGAAGGAATCTTAAATTCGATTCTAGTATATCCTCCAGCGATAGGAGTCATGTTCTGTAACTCACCTTTACGAAGAGACAATTTTTCAATAACGCTTCCTGTAAATTCATCAGGAACATCAACGTAAGCTCGCTCCATAGGCTCTAAGAGTTTTCCGTTTTCGTCTTTGTGATATAACACTTCTGCCTTTGATACAGCAAACTCAAAACCTTCACGACGCATATTTTCGATTAATACAGATAAGTGTAATTCACCACGACCTGAAACCTTTAAAGTATCAGCGTTTTCTGTATCTTCTACACGAAGAGAAACGTCTGTATTTAACTCTTTCATTAAACGTTCTCTAATGTGACGAGAAGTAACAAACTTTCCTTCCTGTCCAGCAAGAGGAGAATCGTTTACGATGAAGTTCATAGAAATAGTAGGCTCAGAAATCTTCTGGAAAGGAATTGCCTCTGGAGCTTCTGGACCACAAATGGTATCACCGATATGGATATCAGAAATACCTGAAATAGCAACGATAGAACCGATGCCTGCTTCTTCAACGTCTACTTTGTTTAATCCATCGTATTCATACAATTTTGAAATACGAACCTTGTTTAGCTTATCAGGATCGTGATGGTTAACTACAACTGCTTCCTGGTTTAATTTAATAGAACCATTATCTACCTTACCAATTCCGATACGTCCAACATATTCGTTGTAATCGATGGTTGAAATTAATACCTGAAGATTTGCATCAGGATCTCCTTCTGGAGCAGGAATGTATTCTAAGATAGTTTCAAATAACGCTTCCATGTCCTTCTTTTCATCATTTAAATCCTTTACTGCAAAACCTTCTTTTGCAGAAGCATAGATGAATGGGCAGTCAAGCTGTTCGTCAGATGCATCCAAGTCCATGAAAAGTTCTAATACTTCATCAATCACTTCGTCAGGACGAGCTTCAGGACGGTCAATCTTGTTAATACATACAATAACTGGAAGATCTAAGTCCAAGGCTTTCATAAGAACGAACTTTGTCTGAGGCATAGCACCTTCAAAGGCATCTACTACTAAAACAACACCATCTACCATTTTAAGAACACGCTCTACTTCTCCACCGAAGTCAGCATGGCCTGGAGTATCAATGATATTGATCTTTGTATCTTTATAATATACAGCAGTGTTTTTGGAAAGGATGGTAATTCCACGCTCACGCTCAATATCATTTGAGTCCATGACGCGTTCCTGTACTTCCTGATTTTCACGAAATACACCACTTTGTTTTAAGAGTTCATCTACAAGGGTAGTTTTACCATGATCTACATGGGCAATAATTGCGATATTACGAATGTCTTCTCTCTTTTGAATCATGAATATCCTTCTTTCTAAAAAATAACAAATTTTATATTTGCACGACCTTAATATTTTAGCAACATTATGGGCATAAAACAAGGAAAAAAGTATACAAAGGAAGGTCGCAAAATGGCGGACAATAAGATAAAAGTTGCTAATTTTTCCGATATGTAATATAATTTACACAATTTCGTAATTCCAAGAGTGATATAGAAACCATATGGAGGATGATCATGGAAAAGGGAATTATTCAGGTATATTATGGAATTGGACCTGGAAAAACATCTGCAGCTTTAGGCAATTCAATTCGAAGAGCTATAGGTGGAGAAACTGTTTACTTCATAAGATTTTTAAAGGGACAGTTTGATTCTGAGTATTTAACTCGTTTAGAACCAGAAGTTAAGAGCTTTCGATTTGAGCGTTCTGTAAACGGATTCGATACTTTAAATGACGAAGAACGTCAGGAAGAAAAAGCAAACATCATTAATGGTTTAAATTTTGCCAAGAAAGCACTTACTACTGGTGAATGTGATGTTTTAGTGTTAGATGAAATTTTAGGTGCTATTAATGAGGGCGTAGTTTCCTTTGAAGAAGTAAAGGAAGTGTTATCTCAAAAAGGACCATTTGCATCAGTGATTATGACAGGAAGAGAACTGCCGGAAGGAATTCGTGAAATGGCAGATCAGGTTTTAAATATTGTTCCGGAAAAGGAACCTGAAGAGATTGACAGTGTTTAGGCACAATGCTATAGTTGAATAGATAAAGGATAGAGGTCGCGTGACCTATGAGTAGCAAGTGGGATGAGACAGGCTCAGGTGAATACTTGCAAAAGGAGGGAACGCCGAAAGAGGTTACTTCCTGAAAGTAGGTTCTTGGGCATAAGTTTAAGAAGCTTATGACTGTCATCGAAAGATGTTGAGCTATCGTGATTTTTGTAAACCACCGGCTCAGACGAGCCGGTTTTTTTTGTAAGAAAGTTGGAGGTATTTATGGCAATTTTTAAAGGTGCGGGCGTAGCAATCGTAACACCCATGAAAGAAAACTATGATGTAAATTATGACAAGTTAGAGGAACTTATTAATTTCCAGATTGATAATGGAACAGATGCAATTATTATTGCAGGAACAACAGGTGAAAGTTCTACCTTATCTATGGAGGAACATAGAGAAGTGATAAAAGCCGCTGTTAAGTTTGTAAATGGTCGTGTCCCTGTAGTAGCAGGTACAGGTTCTAATGCAACAAAGACTGCAATTCAGCTTACAAAAGAAGCAGAAGAAGATGGAGCAGATGCTGCTTTAATTGTTACACCTTATTACAATAAGGCGACTCAAACTGGATTAATTAAGCACTATAGCATGATTGCTGATGAAACAAAACTTCCAATTATTTTATATAACGTACCTGGAAGAACTGGTTGTAACTTACTTCCAGAAACAGTAGCAGAACTTGTGAAGACAAAATCCAACATCGTTGGGTTAAAGGAAGCTACTGGAAATATGGCCCAGGCTTCAAAGACAATGAGCCTTTGTGATGGAAAATTAGAAATGTATTCTGGAGAAGATGGACTTGTAGTACCTCTTTTATCTATCGGAGGAATCGGTGTTATTTCAGTAATTTCAAATATCGCTCCAAAAGAGACTCATGAAATGGTAACAAGTTTCTTAAATGGGGATATTGAAAAGGCAAGAGCTTTACAGTTAAAGTCACTTCCTGTAGTAGATGCACTTTTCTCAGAAGTAAATCCTATTCCTGTTAAAAAGGCATTAAACTTAATGGGAATGGAAGTTGGTTCTCTTCGTCCACCACTTTGCGATATGGGTGAAGCAAATGCCAAGGTTTTAGAAAAGGCGATGAAAGAATACGGACTTATTTAGGTGAATTATGCATTTGTGTCAAATGATTAGTAACGACGGATTTAAAAAAGAGGATGAAAACATGACAAAAGTTATTATGCATGGTTGCAATGGCCATATGGGTCAGGTAATCACAAATATTATTGCAGAAGATGAAACAGTAGAAATCGTAGCAGGTATCGATCCTTTTGATGAGGGAAAGAACAGCTACCCGGTATTTGCATCTATGAAAGACTGTGATGTAGAAGCAGATGCTATTATTGATTTTTCTAATGCAAAAGCAATTGATGGATTATTAGATTACTGTGAAGAAAAAAAGATACCAGTTGTTTTATGTACCACCGGACTTTCGGAGGAACAGA
>JAIKXK010000413.1 GCA_024684155.1 Lachnospiraceae bacterium
GATACAGCTGTCAAACTATTCTCAGGCAATTTGCTGCTTAAGTATTTGACAAAGGCATATACATTAGCGGTCTTACCATTTTCTTCCCACTGACGATCTTGAATAACAGGATAGTTCTTCTTCCAATCACGACAAATCTGATTCCAATCTTCTGCCGTACTTACTTTGTCACCAGAAATATTACGATTTAAAGCTGATAAAAAGTCTTTCGCATCTGCCCAAACCGGCATATCAACATGTAACGTAGGCTTTTTCAATTCCGCCTGATCAATGTCTACCATAATAACTTCAGCTTCTCTTGCCCAGGTCTTCCAATTATATCCAACCTGACGAATAGAAATTCGTGTTCCAACAGCAAGAATCAAATCAGCATTTTGAATTGCCCAGTTTCCAGGGCGATCTCCCATATTTCCCGCACGTCCTGTATAAAGTGGATGTTCGTCTTCAATCAAATCCACTGCATTCCAATAAGTAACTATCGGAATATTTAACTTTTCCAGCACTTCTCTGAACATATCATAGGCACCAGAAAGACGAATACCATATCCCGCATGAAATACCGGCCGTTTTGCTTTTTTTATTTTTTCTATAATCGTTTGTATTACTTCATCAGAAACAGCAGGAGGCAATTTAGCATCATCCTCTGCAGGATCGTACCCCTCCAATTCATCTGTTTCAATAAACATTCCCTGATAATTTACAGGTATATCAATCCATACCGGTCCCGGTCTTCCTGTATTAGCTAAATGCCATGCTTTTTCCAATGCATAACGAATCTGCTTTGGATCTTCAATCATGGTGGCATATTTTGTCATCGGAGTTACTGATTTGACAATATCGTACTCCTGATCGCCCATGGCTCTAAGTGGAGTCTCAGTGAACTGTAACGCATAACGAGCAGTCGTATCATAGCGAACCTGACCGGATATAATAAACATCGGTATAGAATCTAACCATCCTCCTACCACACCTGTAAGTGCATTAGTACCGCCAGGACCAGTAGTAACACACACAGCAGCTATTTTATTGTCCAATCTTGCATACGCTTCTGCTGCAATCGCACAAGCCTGCTCATGATGGTTATATGTAACCTTTAAACCCTCGTTATGTCCAAGTGCGTCATTTAAATGCATAGCACCGCCACCAACGACACTAAATACATCCGTCACGCCTTTATCAACTAAAAAATTTGCGACATAATCTGCTAATCTTATCTGCATCTTTATACACCTATTTCTATTGATTTACCGCCTCTGTAATCACCTGCGCCATATAGTCAATCATTTCATCTGTCATTCCGGGATATACCCCTACCCAGAAAGTATTATTCATAATATAATCTGTTGTTTCTAATCCACCAGAAATACGATATGCATCTGTTCCACGAATCTGATCAAAGCAAGGATGCTTGGTTAAGTTACCGGAGAACAAAAGTCTTGTCTGAACATTATGGTCTTCGATGTACTTTGTAATATCATTTCGGTTCAATCCGCTTTCCGGGCGAACAGAAATCAAGAATCCAAACCAAGATGGTTCACTATTTTCAGCTGGTTCCGGCAAGATAAGCTTATCTGCTATCGGTTCCAAAGTCTTATGAAGTCTATCCCAGTTATAACGACGTCTCTCGATAAAGCTTGGGAACTTCTTTAACTGCTCACAGCCGACAGCTGCCTGCATATCGGTAACCTTAAGGTTATATCCAAAATGACTATATACATACTTATGGTCATATCCCTTTGGAAGCTCTCCGTACTGGCCGTCGAAACGATGTCCACAGAAGTTATCCTGTCCAGATGGGCAGATACAGTCACGTCCCCAGTCACGATATGAAAGGATGAGTCTGTGAAGCTGAGGATTATTCGTATAAACACATCCACCTTCACCCATCGTCATATGATGTGGTGGATAGAAAGATGATGTACCGATATCTCCCCAAGTTCCGGAGAATCTGGTCTCGCCATCGATGGTATACTTTGTACCCAATGCATCACAGTTATCTTCTACAAGCCAAAGATTATGCTTATCACAAAATTCCTTTACAGCCTTTAAGTCAAATGGATTTCCAAGTGTATGGGCAATCATAACCGCTTTTGTCTTTTCACTTAATGCACCCTCCAACTTAGTCACGTCAATGTTATACTGAGGAACTGTCACATCTACAAATACCGGAACAGCACCATACTGAATCATAGGTGTTACAGTCGTAGGAAATCCTGCTGCTACAGTGATAACCTCATCTCCTCTTTTAATCTGACGATCACCAAGTTCAGGGGCAGTGAGTGTCATAAAAGCAATTAAATTTGCAGAAGATCCGGAGTTTACCAAATGTGCAAACTTCACACCAATCCATGATGCAAATTCCTTTTCGAACTGATCTGAAAAACGTCCAGTAGTAAGCCAAAAATCAAGAGTAGCATCGGTAAGTGCCATCATTTCCTTTTCATCAAACACGCGTGATGCGTATGATAATCTATCTCCTGGCTTAAATGTATCTTTCTTTTCCTTAAAATCATGATAGTACTCTGCTACGAGTGACTTAATCTGTTCTCTTGCTTCTGTTTCATTTGTCCAATTTGACATTTAACAATCCTCTCTTTCAAACAATACTTTTAACTAATTCTTTACCACTTTTTCCATGGTGCTTTATTCTTTTCCAGCATTTTTTCCAGCATTTCTTTTTCACGCAAATTATCCATGCACTGCCAAAAACCTCTATGAATATAACTCATAAGCTCACCTTCATTTGCAAGCTTTTCAAGTGGTTCTTTCTCCAACACTGTATTATCACCCTCGATATAATCGAAAATCTGAGGTTCAAATACCATATATCCGGCATTAATCGGCACTCCATCCGTTACCTGTTTTTCACGGAAGGATTTTACTGCATTATCACCGCCGATATCTAATACACCCTTTGATTGATCCTGTAAAACTGCAGTCAATGTAGCAATCTTGCCCTGTTCTTTGTGATACTCAACAAGTTTATTAATATCTACATCACAAACACCATCGCCATAAGTCATCAAAAATGGTTCATCGCCCACATACTTTTGGATACGCTTAATACGGCCTCCGGTCATAGTATTCAATCCCGTATCTACGACGGTAACCTTCCATGGTTCCAAATGAGCCTCATGAATTGTCATCTCGTTTTCATTATTACGGAAATCGAAACTTACATCCGAGTTTCGAAGGAAATAGTCAGCAAACCACTGCTTTATGTACTGCTGTTTATATCCCGCACAAATAATGAATTCATTATGACCATAGTAGGAATACTCTTTCATAATGTGCCAAAGAATTGGCTGATCACCGATATCTATCATCGGCTTTGGTTTAAACTGTGATTCTTCGGAAATTCTAGTACCGAATCCACCGGCTAACAATACTACTTTCATTCTATGCTCCCTTCATCAATAACACTGTTTATACTATCAATCTAATTTCTCTATCGGAATATAGACACGAAGTCCATCCGCATCATACACTAAATCATCTACAGAACAATTTGCTACATCTATTAACTCTTGCAAAACTTGATCACGTTCTTCTTCAACATATCCATTTAGATTTA
>JAIKXK010000415.1 GCA_024684155.1 Lachnospiraceae bacterium
GAAATACGTGGTTTTATAATTTTTACGAATAAAATCTGCAGTATCCTTTTCTTCTATACCTTCCACACAAATTTGTTTTTCCAAATCATTTGCGCAGGAAGTAACAGCACGAATCAAAATCTGCTTTTCTTTGTTTGATACAATATCTTTCACATAGTCCTTATCAATTTTAATCTGGGCCACAGGAAGCGACACCATCAATGTAAGAGCAGAATATCCTGTTCCAAAATCATCTAAGGCCGTATGAATACCTAAGGACTTAAAGAAGGCTACCCTGTTTCTTAGCTGTTCTTTATCTAAGACACGACATCGTTCCGTAAGTTCTAACTTTAAATTCTCTGGTGGGAATCCTACTTCATTTATAATGCGTACCACATCTTCATTGAAGTTTTCTCTCTGCAATTGTGGATATGCCAGATTAATATTTATGGTAAAATCCGGTTGTTGTTTCACCACAGGAAGCATGTCCGTCATGGCAGTTTTCAATATCCATTTCCCCAGATCATAAAACAGTGGATCTTGTTCCAGCCAATCAATATACACATCCGGAGGAATCACAATTCCATTTTCATCCTTCCAGCGAAGAAGAGCTTCCGCTCCCATAATTTTTTCCGTATTTGAATCTACAATAGGCTGATAGGTCAAAAAGAATCCCTTCACCTTTGGAACAATGGAATTTCTGATACTGGCCAATAATTCCAATTGGTTTTTATTGGTTGATAAGAACTCCTGATCCACGGAAATCAGATTTTGCATATTGCCCTTTTTGGCTACATCCAAGGCATATAATACACTGTTATATACCGTATTAATATCTGTCTTTGGATGATCCACTTCAATATAGCTTCCACAGATATCAGCAGAAACACGGTTACCATCTATGACAATTTGATTTTTACAGTAATCACGAATATGGGAGAATTTCTCCTTCATCTGCTCTCGATTGGTATCTTCCACATGGCTTAAAATTGCAAACTTTGTTCCCTCTAAGCGGAACACCCTGCAATTTTCTTTGTTTACCATCATGTGATTTGACAATTCTTTTAAGATACGATTTCCCATTTCAAACCCATAGGTGGCATTTAAATTGGCAAATCTTTGGATTCCTAAAAAACAAAGAACATAAGCTTCATTTTGCTGTGAGAAACGATCCATATAACGAAGCAGACTCTGATGAGAATACAAACCTGTAACAGGATCTACTGCATCTTCTTTTTCATGATTAATAATGGTTCCAACGAAATATTTAATTTCGCCCTGGGAATCACAGATTACTCTTCCTCTGCAGGAACAGCTAACATATTCACCTTCTTTATTTCTGGCACGATAAAAAATATCATGAGTGTATTTTTTACCAGTAAATAAATCCTTGATTTCTTCTATGTATTTTCCACGATCTTCTGGAGCAATATGCTCTAGCCAAATATCTCCTGCTCCATACATTTCCATGGAAGGTAACCCAAAATACTCCACTGCTTCTCTAGACCAAATAGAATAGTCTTCAGACAGGTTATTAATGAATACATATTTTCCATCTGCAGTCTCTGAAAAAGAATCAAATATTCCAGGAAACAGCTGAACAAAAGAATCCATGTCCAGCTTTTCTAAATGTTCAATTTTACTACTCTCCATACCATCACCTGCGCTTAGATTGACATCAAATCCCTATACCAGGATAAGGATGCCAAATATGCTTCATATACATCATTCATCTGAATGTTAGATAGAAGCATACGACGACTTACTTCCTGCCATGAAGCATCCTCATATGCTTTCATGAAAGTAAGCACTTCTGCCAGCTTTCCTTCTTCATTTAATAGCGCATTTGCAATTGGTTTTGACACATTAATATTTTCAAGTGCCTCTTCCATAGGTTGTTCTAAAATAATATCCAATACAGAAAACAATCCCATTAAGAATAGTTCCTGTGAGTCCTGTTCCATATGGAAAATAGGAGCTAACATCTCAGCAAATCTAGCTCGTATCATGGAAATACGTGTAATTTCACTTGGACGATCTGAGCATAATTCTTTTGTAACTGCAGTATTAATCCAACGCTTTAACTCCTCCTGTCCAAGCATGGCAACTGCATTTCGAATAGACTTAATTCCTGAATTTACCGTCATTCGATTAACAATCTTTAAAAGTTCAATAACAAGAGCAGGGTCACGACCAATAATATCTGCTGCTGCCGTTAAATCGAAATCTGGATTATTTACTACCTTTAAAAGTTCTAAATAAGTAACTTTTAATGGTGCTAACTGTTTATCCTGTGCGTGTTTCGGGATACGGAAAAACTCGCCTTCATAAAAATCAAATCCACCTATCTTTACTAAGGATTCATACTCTTCCGGTGTAGCAACATCTACTGCACATAATTTTAAATTTGGGAAAATTGTATGGAACAGGCGTCTTGCCTTTTCAATATCGACCCGATGGTGATTTAAGAATACATAATCCATCAAGTCCATAACTGGCTTATAATCCCCAAGCTGATTTAGTGGAACTCGTCGAATAGCAAATCGAAATCCCTGAACCTTTAATTCTTTAATACGATCAATATACTGCTTTTTCGGTTCTACATATTGATCAATAAGAAGAACTACCTTTTCCGGTTTATTTGCTCCCTGACCTTTAATATCTGTAAACAAAGAAACATTTGAGACAGGAATAAATACTTCCCTATCATCCACTAAAGTTTCCAGGCCCATATGCTGAATAACTTCAACGCCTTCTACACTCATAGCTGAATCCCATCTACCACTGCTGCCTTTTATGGCATCTAGTAATAAATCATCCCTTTGTGCAAATATAGAATAAGCCTTTACAATCATGTTTTTATCAAACATTGGCAATAACGTTGCTAACATAGTGTTCCTCCTAGCTTCTATTCTCCCTAATATAAGTATAATAGCATAAATTTCGATTAGTTTCGACTTATTTATTATCGATCCAATCCCATACCATGCTTTCTTAAATACCGTTCGATATCACTTAAACCATCTCCGCCTGCAGAGGCTTTTTTTTCAAGTTCTTCCTTCATGCAGCGCTTCGAAACATCTATCACATCTCTTTTTACTTCCTCAGTATACCAATCTTCTATCTTTGCCTTTTGATCCACATTTTCAGGGAAGGTCAAAGTACTCATAGCAAACATAAGATGTGAAGTTGCCCGCTCTTTCACCGCATGTTTTATATCCTCGTCAACAGGTGCACTAGGATGTTCTTTCGTATACTCCCTTACACAAATTTCATAAGCTTCATTTACTTTTTCTTCTACTATTTTTGAAAAATCTTCTATCATAACTCTCTCCCTTTTGTAAATCCTACAAGTCAAATTTTTTATTTACAAATTCAATTAATACTTCCGCTGTTTTTTCAATTCCAAGGCAGGATGCATTGACGCAAAGATCATACCCCCTTGCATCTCCCCACTTTATGTCTGAATAATAATTGTGATATTTTTTTCTGGTAGCATCCATCTTTTGAATTCGAAAGATTGCCTCATGTTTTGAGCGATTTTCCCTATCCATAACACGATGAATTTTATCGTATTTATCCGCCAGGACAAAAAAACTAACCAGTCCATCATACTCTCGTAAAATTGTTTCCCCACACCGTCCTACAATCACAAAAGACTCTCCACTATCTGCCTTTTTCTGTATAAATTCGAACTGTTTTTTCGCTATAATTTCTTCCATGGAGTTTGTATGACCACGAACACGACGGGTAAACAATGGATGTGCCGTCTTTTCATCATACTTTGAGATATCATCTATTTGAGAATGTTCACTGTCAAAAATATGATCAAGAATATTCTTGTCGTAATAAGAAATTCCCAGCTTTTCCGCCATGATTTGGGCAATCTTGTGACCACCACTACCGAACTCGCGCCCCAATGTGATTAGAATCTGTCTTTCCATCCCCTTCTCCTTTTGTCCCATTATTCAATTTAATAAAAACCCTATTGTTATTATACCATAAATTGATTTTTAACAAATATCTTCAAAGGATTCAGGCAAGAAAAAAAGACATTCTCAATTTCTTGAGAAATGTCTCTGTAATCACATTTAAACTAGCTAAGAGCTACCTGCTCTTTAAAGCGGAAAAACTTGTGGAACCCATCTTCATAAATCCAAGTATCACCTGTAGGCCCCTTGCTAAAACGATACGCCATGCCATGTTCAGGTTGTTCTAGCATAACGTCTTTCATCTGAGTTTTTGCTGCTTCTACAATCTGATTTGCTTCAATCTGAATTCGTGACTCACTCATTATAATACTTTCCTTCTTCATCGCAATTCTTCCTCATAACTGCTAATTTTTCATTTCATATTACAATTCCGAATGGTATTATACTCAGATGTAAATTAAATTTCAAGGCCTATGAGCAAAAAAAATTGTATTAATTAATAAACTTTATATAATTTCCAAAAAGTCTGATACATTCTTCGTAATATCACCTTTAAATATTGCAGAGCCAGCCACAATGATATTCGCTCCCGCTTCAATAATTTCTTCGACATTTTCCAATGTAATTCCACCATCTACCTCGATATCAGTCTTCAATCCCTTTTGTTCCAGCAAACGATATAAATCTGACACCTTGTCACGACAGTAAGGAATAAACTTCTGTCCTCCAAATCCAGGGTTCACTGTCATAATTAAAACCATATCAACCTTAGGTAAAACATATTCTATTTCGCTTAAAGGTGTGGAAGGATTAAGGGCCACTCCAGCCATTACCTTCTCTGCCTTAATCATATCAATTACAGCATCCAAATGCTTTGTACTTTCCGCATGTACAGTAATAATATCTGCTCCGGCTTCAGCAAATTCATGAATATAACGTTCTGGTTGTTCAATCATTAAATGTACGTCCAAAACACAATCTGTAATCTTTCGGACAGATTTTAAAACAGGAATGCCAAAAGATATATTTTGTACAAACATTCCATCCATTACATCAAAATGGATATATTCTGCTCCTGCCTCATCAGCCAAGCGAATATCTCTTTCCAAATTAGCAAAATCTGCTGATAAAATTGATGGTGATAGACAACTCATTTTATATACTCCTAATATTTTTTCCCACTTTTTATTTCTTCATAAAAAGCTTTATAGTTCTCATAACGACTTGAATTTATAATTCCCTTTTTTAAATCCTCCTTCACCCCACATGAAGGTTCATGTATATGCGCACACCCCGAAAACTTGCATTCTAATCGTCCTGCTCGCATTTCTGGAAAAAGTTCATCCAATTCTTCACACTCAATTTCCGGTAAATACATAGATCCAAATCCCGGTGTATCCATGATATAACTATGATCATTTAAGGCAATTAACTGACTATGTCTTGTAGTTTGCTTTCCAGAATCCATTTTTTTCATAATATCATCTGTATCCATTACTACATTAGACTGTAGTTCATTAATAATAGAGGATTTTCCCACACCTGAGGGGCCTGCTACCGTAGAAAGTTTTCCCTCCAGACAGGCTTTTATCTCATCCAGCCCCTTTTTTTCTTTTGTAGAAGAAAAAATAACTTTATAGCCAGAAGACTCATAAATATCTTTATAAGATTTTGCTTCTTCTTCTGAAACTAAATCCGTTTTATTAAAGCAAATCACAACCGGTAAATCTCTGTATTCCATATTCACAAGGAATCGATCCAAAAGTCCTAAGTTAGGCTTTGGTTTTTTTAAGGCAAAAATCACAAGGGCCTGATCCACATTTGCAACTGGTGGTCTTAATAACTCTGACGTTCTTTCATGGATATGTTCCACATTTCCTGTCTTATCCGCTTCCGAAATCACTCGAATGTCTGCAATATCACCTACAAGAGGTTTGATTCCTTCCTTACGGAATCCACCTTTTGCCTTACACTCATAAATTCCGGATTTTGCTACATAAACGTAGTAAAATCCGGAAATTCCCTTTATGATTCTTCCTGTTTTGATTTCTTCCATATACCTACCTATTGTTTGGTAAATTTAACAGTAGAGCTACTGGTTGGTTCGGAGTTTAAATCAGTTTCTCCAGTTTCTTCATCTGTAGTGTACTCATAATATGTTAAAGTACCTGTTGCTGTTGTAATACCACTAGCAGAGTAAGAGTTACCTTCTGTAACATCACCCTGGTACACAATATTATCATCTGCATCTACAAGTTCTACATATCCTGTTACAGATGCCTTAAAGGTATAGCTATAGTAAACAGTTTCAGCACCCTTTGAAATAACAATATCTACGGAGCTTCCTGCATCTACATAACTTCCAGAGCTCTTACCCTGAGAAATAACTTTACCTTCGTCAACGGTATCACTATATTCAGAGCTTACACTTCCTAAACTTAATCCAACACCAGACAAAGCCGTAGACGCTTCATCCTGTGTCTTTCCACTTAGATCAGGAACCTTAACCGATTCAACTCCCTGACTTACAGTAAGAGTTACGGTATCTCCCTTTTTACCGGTAGCATTACCTTCTGGAGTTTGAGAAATAACATTTCCTTCTGCTACATCCGAATTATATTCATAATTTGTAGTTACGCTAAAACCTGCATCCGTTAATGTGGTCTTTGCTGCACTTTCAGTCATTCCAGTTACAGAAGGAACAGTAATATCTCCTTCCCCAGAGCTAATGGTAACGCTAATGGTAGTATTTACATCTACGCTTTTACCTTCACTTACACTTTGTGACATAACCTGACCTTCCGCATAAGTTTCTGAAGATGCTGTTCCTGCATTTTTATATCCAAGACCTAACTCTTTTAGGGCAGCTTTTGCCTCATCTTCTGTCATTCCCAAAAGATTAATCATTTCTACCTGTTCCGTGGTTTCTTCCGTTGTCTCCTGCTCTGTATCTGTGGAACTGCTTCCAAACTTGAACCAGCCTAAGAAGGTTCCAATGAAGTAAATAACAAGAACAACGATTAAGACAGCGACCACAATACCCATAATACGGAACGCCTTTTCCATCTTAGGATTTACAGGTTCGTCATCATCTTCTTCCTCATCTTCGACTTCATCATCTATATCACTATCGTCATCATTAGCTGCTGCAAGTCCTGCCTGCTCCTGAATACGTCTTACTTCATCATCTGTAATTACACGAGTCTTATCAGCATCATCTGCATCTACAATATTTACAAAGTCTTCATCCG
>JAIKXK010000419.1 GCA_024684155.1 Lachnospiraceae bacterium
TTCCATATAACGGTTGGCTCGAAGCACTGCATTTTGAATCAAAAATCCTGCAATTCGCATTAAATTTGCCTGAGACAAATTAATTCTTTCCAAAGGAAGTCCCCATGTCATAATGATTAACTGCATCTTTCCCTCGGAAAAGAGCGCATCTGCCATTTGAGGATATCCCTCTTTCATGGATTTATTCATATAGACCTGGTCACTGTTAATATAGGCATACATCTCTGTAAGGTCAGTGTATTTTAGGGAATTTCCCAGCATTCTTGCTTTTTTTGAAGTAGCTGCAAATAAACGGGCATAATCACCATTGGCTACTGAATAAATTGCCACGTCCTCTGTGTGCAACAACTCTCTTAATACTTCTGCCGCGTAGAATAAAACTTCTTCCGGAGCGTACTGATCTAAGGAAGAAGTAATCTCATATACCTTACCAAAGGAATCATTCTGATTAATCAACTGCTCTTCCATAGAGTTTTTAATCAAAACGTTATTACTATTAATCTCTGTAATATCCTCTACCTGTGAATTCAAATAGTGAATCTCTGTATTATCCTCATCACGGATAACCTGCAGACGGTCCTTTAAATTTCCCACCACAAGTCCCACAATAAACAACTGGGCAATCCATACGTAAGTGTTGTAGTCTAACATAACATCAAAGGTAGACTTGTCGTACTGCTGACGGAAAAAATATCCTGCCACTGCTAAGACACCACCAATCATAGCCTGCTGTTGTCCATGGATTACAGCAATAAATAACACATACAAAAGATAGAAATCCAGATTTGCAAAATAATCACTACCGGTAGCTCTGTTGTTTAGCATAAAGGCGGGAATAAATAAGGCTGCCGTCTCCAAATATGGAAGAAATGCCATAATAAAAGCCTTTGCTTTTTTCAAGAACTTATGGATTGGTTTCTTTTCCTTTATTTCGACGCCAAGGAATTTATCTGGATCTTCCTTTACCTGTTTTGCCACCAAAGGAATCTCGTCTAAATAACTATGAAATACCTTTCCTCCAAACTCTTCTCTAAAGCGCTCCCGACTCATCATCACACAATAGGGTTCCGCTTCTTCAATTTCAACCTCTACGGACTCACCAAGTCCATCCTTTAAAAAGAAAGCCAAATCCAATTCGGATAGTTCCTGTTCTGAACACACGTTATATACACGATGCTTCAATTCATCTGTAATTAAAAGATTGTAAATAAACTCAACTGCATCGCTTATATAAATCATGGAAAAAGTTTGATTCTTTTTTGCCGAAATCATTCCTTTTCGAATACCGGATTTTAACATGGTATACATAGGTTCCTCTAAATCGCTTCCCATAAGAGGATTACCATACACATGGTCTACACGTGCCACGACGGTATCGCAAAGATAAGATTTGTAGTAATTTCCACAAATCAATTCTCCTTGTCGAATTGCTACAGCACGGACTGATTCTGGTGAAAACTCATCATGTTCTCTATATTTTCTTTTGGAATTTTTTGTAAAGACATCTGACGTAGACAGATAAAGAAAACGGGGCTTCTTTTCCAGGTTTGCACAAGCCTCCATAAGATTGATTAAACCTTCCCCGAAACGTACGGCTTCTTTTTGTCCCTGCGACCAATCAAAGGATCCGTCAAAGGCACCTAAAAAGATAATTGCATCTGGAGAGATACTTTCAATGATTGCCGCCATATTTTCGTTACTATATACAAAATCGTACTGTTCAAAAATACGTTTATATTT
Organism: Lachnospiraceae bacterium; assembly: GCA_024684155.1. GTDB lineage: Bacteria > Bacillota > Clostridia > Lachnospirales > Lachnospiraceae > JAILEN01. The sequence goes on from JAIKXK010000419.1 coordinate 1,741, forward strand.
TGTTTTTTTCACTCTCTCGTTCGACAACACAAAAATACGATGACCTTCCTTACGAAGCTTTCCAATCATTGCTTCCATCATCGCATTGTCGGCGCCTGTTAAAATAATATCCATATCCCTTCCACCATTTGCTGTTATTCATCCAATAAGTCTACATCTACAAGCATTTTTTGAATTGATTCTACATCCTTGTATATATCATCATAAGGCGCAGCATATTTTTCTGAAATTTCTTGTGCAATTTCTTCCAGTGATTTTAATCTTTTTAATTCAGTATAAATGAAATACCCCATTTCATTTAGGACAACAGGTTTTTCCAATTCACAACTACTTTTCTCACGAAAAAGATAATACATACCTGCTACTTTTCGGACCATACTTACACCTCAAAATTAGAAATTTGTCCACGCCCTACTAATATACCACTTTACCCTAAATATGACAAAGTAAACCTATGTATAAATACCAAAAAAAAATTGAATAATCTGACTATTTGTTGTAAGATTAATGTAATTACTAATAAGGAGTGATATGGACATGGATTTAACAAGTAAAAAAATTTTAATTAGCGATGATTCCATCTTAGCAAGAAAGCAGTTAAAGGACGTAATTTGTCGTGTCGGAGAAGGCGCTGAGTTTATCGACGCATCCAATGGACAGGAAGCCATCGATAAATACAAAGAATTCACTCCAGACATTACATTTCTTGATATTGTTATGCCGGTAAAAGACGGTATTGAAGCAGTAAAAGGAATTATGGAAATCAACAGTGAGGCAGACATTATTATTGTCTCCTCTGTCGGAACTCAATCCCAGCTGAAATCTGCAATCGAGGCCGGAGCCAAAGACTTCATTCAAAAACCTTTGGATTCCTCCCAGGTTGAGACTTTGTTGCAGTCACACTTAGGATAGGAGGATTTCATTCCAATGTATGCACAGTTTTTTGGAAACTATCTTTTAAACAGACAGGCCGTTACTGCTGAGCAGTTATCATCTGCTATTGCCAGCTTAACGGACACTCATATAAGACTTGGTACACTTGCTATGCACAAAGGTTATATGACTGCTGCTGAAGTAGACGAGGTTTGTTTCTTACAAACCCGTGAGGACAAACGCTTCGGTGAAATCGCTATCGAAAGAAATTATCTTTTCGAAGATCAGTTAGAAGACCTGTTAAAATCGCAAAACCCTGACTATTTATTATTAGGTCAAACTCTTGTAGATACCGGTGCTATTTCCAATTCAGAGTTGGAAGAACTTATGATTGAGTACCAGGCAGAAAATGAAATAACCAGTCCTACAGACTCAGAAAGTGTAGAACATACTTCAAAACTTATTGAGAATTTCTTACTTTCCGCAGAACGCCCAGTTAGCAAATACTCTGTTATGTATTTAAATCTGGTATTTAATAATCTGGTCCGTTTTATTGGAGAAGATTTTACACCTCTCTCCCCTGTACAGACTACCAGTTACGAAACCAACTACTGTGTTACACAGCGTATCTTTGGTCAGGTCAATTGTGTTTCAAGTATTGATATGGAACCTGAAACAGCCGTTGGTTTTGCATCTCGTTATGCAAAGATGGAATTTAGTGAGTTTGATGAATATGTAAAAGCTTCCTTAGAGGATTTCTTAAACTTACATAACGGTTTATTCTCCGTTAATATGTCCAATGAAATTTCTATGGAATTAACACTAGATCCTCCTACACAGGAATTAGATCCGGTACTTACCTTATCCGACAATGCCTTTGTCATTCCGGTTATCTACCCTTTCGGAACGATTTATTTAATTCTTACATTATAATTTTTATTTTAATCTTAAATTTAAAAAGCCGATTACCTACATTTGTAAGTAATCGGCTTTTTCATAATTCAATTTCCTTAATTATAAGGAAACAGCTGACATATATAAAAATCTACTTCTTAAATTCCAAGAAACTTCTTTACTACATTTGGCATTTCATTTACTTCACACTGTGTGTTGTGACGAATTGGTGCAGATTTAATCTCCACTATAGCCCCCGGTAAATCCACCTTTGCAACCTCAGAAAGGATATCTGTAAGTTCAATATCCTTCTTTGATGGATCATCCATTCCAATAGCTTCCATTACGCTTCTTGTAAACTTAAATGGACTTGCAGTAGATGCAATGACACAAGGCTTCTCATCCTTTGTTTCTTTCTTATATTCATTGTAAACATAGGAAGCTACTGCTGTATGAGTATCAAGCACATATCCTGTATCCTCATACACTCTCTTGATTTCTGCCTTTGTCTCATTTTCATCAGCGAAATTTCCGTAGAAATCATTTAACTTTTCTTTCATTTCAGCAGTGATTTCATACTTTCCTTCTGTTACCAAAGAATTCATAAATTCACGATTCTTTGCATCATCTTCCCCTGCAATTTCATAAATCAATCGCTCTAAGTTTGAGGAAATCAAAATATCCATAGAAGGAGAATTCGTAAGTTTAAACTCACGATTCTTATCATAGCATCCACTTTCAAAGAAGTCATAAAGCACTTTGTTTTCATTGGAAGCACAGATTAATTTATCGATAGGAAGTCCCATCTTCTTTCCATAGTATGCTGCTAAGATATTACCAAAGTTTCCTGTAGGAACTGTAACATTTATCTTTTCCCCAGAAGTAATCTTTTCTTCTTTCAAAAGACGAGTATATGCATATACATAGTAAACAATCTGAGGAACAAGACGTCCAATATTAATGGAGTTTGCAGATGAGAACTGATATCCAGCTGCATCTAATTCTTTTGCAAGCGCTTCATCTCCGAACATTTTCTTCACACCAGTCTGAGCTTCATCGAAGTTTCCATGAATTCCAACTACATGCGTGTTATCCCCAGTCTGTGTAAGCATCTGACGTTCCTGAATTTCAGAAACACCATTCTTTGGATAAAATACAATAATCTTTGTTCCTTCTACATCAGCAAAACCTGCCATAGCAGCTTTTCCGGTATCGCCTGAAGTAGCTGTTAAAATCACAATGTCATTTTTTACATTGTTCTTTCTTGCTGCTGTAATCATAAGATGTGGCAAAATAGAAAGGGCCATATCCTTAAAAGCAATTGTTTTTCCATGGAAAAGTTCAAGATAGTATGCTCCATCTGCATAAACCAAAGGAGCAATTTCCTCTGTATCAAACTTTTCATCATAGGCACTGTTAATACAATGCATTAATTCTTCTTTTGTATAGTCAGTTAAAAGTAACTTCATTACCTCATAAGCTACTTCCTGATAGCTCATCTTTGAAAGTTCTTCAAAGCTTTTATCAAACTTTGGAATAGATGTTGGTACAAATAATCCTCCATCATGAGCTAATCCCTGAAGTACAGCCTGTGAAGCTGTTACCTTTTCATTTTTGTTTCTTGTACTTACGTAATTTACGTCCATGAGTATACCTCGTTTTCTTTACCTTTTTTCCGTGGTCTATTATAAGATAGGCCCCCTAAAAAAGTCAACGGACCTTCCCATGTTTGTTTAAATAGGACAAATATTTCTCTGGAAGAGATATGTCTGTGTACACATCTGCATATTCCTTTGGCGTGTACTCTAATACATAGTTTTGGATAAAATTTTTTTCTATGCCTGCATCCACTGCCGCATCTACTGCTTTATTGTAGGCCACTGCTGCCTCTGCATCTGTAGGGAAACGACCGATTATGTATTCCCCGTTAATATGAATATGAGCTTCATGAAAAGGCACATCCTTTGTATCATGGTAGGTAACACCATGATATTTATTAATCACTACAATATTGGAATAACGATAATCTAGAGGATCTCCATTTGCAAAGGTGTAATCCTTTCCGGCTACTGCAAAATTTTTAATACCAAAGCGAGCTAAAATTCCATACTGCATTCCATAGTCATTCACATAGAGATGTCCATCATGAACCAAAATTCGATGGGAGGAATAATAGAATAAATCATCGTTGTCAAACTTTAGCTCTCCTACTCCTTCAAGGAAGTAGGAAAAATAACCCTGTCGTAAATAAATAGGGGTTTTAAAATAAGTTTTATAATCTCTGTGATTTAAAAGAATGATTCCCTTTTCAAAAGACAAATACTTTAGATAACTCCGAAGATTTAAGGTATCTAAACCTTCATCCTCATAAATATGGTGTGCCTCTAAATAAGCCTTATGGGCCTTTTCTTCTGTGGAAAAACTTCCCAAGGAAATATGCTTTCCATACTTTGTAATTCCGGTTCTGTAATACACCTCTCCGGATTTTTTCTTTGCTTGAAATACTCCCGGTAACAATTTCTCTCCCCTTTTACTCGTCAAACATTCCTTCACTAGATGAGGCTGTAGCTGTGGTATGATTAATTAAACTAGCCTGATAAGCTGCGCCGAATCCATTGTCGATATTTACCACAGACACACCACTTGCACAGGAGTTTAACATGGATAATAATGCAGAGATTCCTCCAAAGGAAGCACCATAACCTACAGATGTAGGAACTGCGATTACCGGACGGTCTACAAGGCCTCCTAACACAGAGGCAAGGGCTCCTTCCATGCCAGCAATGGCGATTACTACATTGGCACTCATAAGTTCATCCATATGAGCAAGAGTTCGATGAAGTCCGGCAACTCCCACATCATAAAGTCGTATCACTTCATTTCCTAAAAACTCTGCAGTAACTGCTGCCTCTTCTGCCACTGGTATATCTGAGGTACCTCCTGTAGCTACCACAATTTTTCCTATTCCATCAATTTCAGGATTTCCACCAATCACAAGAGTTCTTGAATCTTTGTCATATTGCATCAAAAAGTCTTCTTCTGGAATAATCACTTCATCCCTTGGCACCTCTGTCAAAAGAGATAATATTTTTTCCATCTTTTCTTCAGAGACTCTTGTAACCAATATATGTTCCTGGCCATTTTTCACCATAACCCCAATGATTCCCACAATCTGCTCCGGGGTTTTTCCTTCGCCGTAAATCACCTCACCTACGCCCTGACGGATTTTTCTATGCATGTCCACTTTGGCATAGCCTGTATCATAAAAAGGCTGCTTTTTTAGTTCTAACGCTGCCTCTTCCACAGAGATTTCTCCGCGTTTTACCTGCTCTAAAAATTCTAAAATAGGTGTTTCCATATATTTCCCCTTAAGCTTCTTTTATCTTATTTCTTGCTTCTTTTAATGTCATATTATATTTTCTTGCAATAGCCGCAATATCTTCGTACTCTAACTTTTCTTTTTCTGTGTGATATCCCTTTGATAACTTCGTATGCACCAAGCCAAACTCTGTTTCTTTCTCTAAAATAGATCGTTCCATAACATAGCGCTCTGCTACCAACTCTCGAATTCCTATGGTAGAAGTGTGACGGAAAATAACATCTACCATCTTTTCTCTATCCTTTTCCTCACAAAGTACACAAAGTAAAATTCCAGGGCGTTTCTTTTTCATCTGAATTCCATAAGAAAAAGCATCCTTTGCCCCTGCATCCATTAAGCGTTCAATGGCAAAACCAACTTCTTCTCCAGTCATATCATCCATATTGCATTGAAGTTCAATAATATGTTCCATTATTTATCTCCCCTTTTATGAAAGAGTGTTTATATAGGCCTTTACACAGTTTGGTTTTTCAAAATTCTTATGTCCCATTCCGAAGCCTGCCGTGATCTTATTATCTTCTAAAATTTGATCAAGGTCTAGTTCTTTCTCTGATAAAAACTCCGTAACAAAATGTGCCAAAATAGCTGCACCTGTAGGAGTACAAAGCTCTCCTAATTCCTTATCACTGTAGTAATAAGGAAGATTCTCATCTTCTAAAATATATTTTGTAGCCGGGGCCGGTACATCTAAAATACCATGGGCACATTTCACCTTTCCCTTTCCTACACAAACAGGAGTAGAAATCACCTTTTCCACTGCAAGTTCGTCCATTAACACACAGGCTGCTGTAACATCAAAGATCGCGTCTAGCATCCCTACTTCATGAAAATGAATTTCTCCCACTTCTTTTCCGTGAGCCTTCCCCTCTGCTATAGCAATTTTCTTGTAAACCTCTTTCACCTGATGTTTAATAGAATCCTTTACAGAAAGTCCATCTATTATTTCTTCCACATCTCTTAAAGATCGACCATGGTGATGGTGATGTTCATGATGATGATCTTCATGGTGGTGATGATCTTCAACTACCTCTTCTGGCACTTCTTCCACTTCTGATATTTTCACATGAAGAGCCAATCCATTAATACCACATCTTGTTACGTTGTTGACGCTAGATACAACATCTTGCAGGCCAAGAGAATTTAATTGAGCCAGTACTTCACTTCGTCTGTTTTCCTCTAATAATTGCAAAAGAGCACCTGAAAACATATCTCCTGCAATCCCCATTGATAAATCTAAATATAATTCTTTCATAATACCTCATTCAGGCTTCCCATACGATACCCCTCTAAATCCAGGGACACATAGGAAAATCCAATTTTACGAAACTCTGTTGTTACTTTTTCTCTTATTTCTTTTTTTGCCAGCCTTTCTATATCACAGGCCTTCACTTCTATTCGAGCCAAATTGCCATGGAGGCGAACTCTGTAATAGGTAAAACCAAGATTCTTTAATACCCTTTCCCCCTGCTCAATTAAGACTAACTTTTCTTTTGTAATTTCCTGTCCATAAGGAATTCGGGAAGCAAGACATGCGGCACTTTGTTTTGTTGCTGTAGGAAGTCCCAGTTTTTTAGACAATTCCCGAATATCCTTTTTGGTTAAGGATACCTCCAACATAGGACTTTTAATTTCAAGCTCCTCAATAGCTCTTCGTCCCGGGCGATAATCACCTAAATCATCTAAATTAGAGCCTTCGAGAATAAAACCAATACCTTCTTCTTTTGCCTTTTCCATCATCGCTCCAAAAATTTTATGTTTACAGTAATAGCAGCGATTGGATGGATTTGTATGAAAGCACTCTTCTTTTAATAAGTCTAAGCTGATACAGTAATGTTTGATACCTTCCTTTTTACAAAACTCCACTGCTTCCTCTAATTCTTCTTTGGCAAACAAAGAAGAGACTGCTGTAAATGCAACACAGTGCTCACCTAAGACTTCATGAGCAGTTTTTAAAAGAAAGGTGGAATCTACCCCTGCAGAATAAGCAACTGCCACAGAGCCTAAGGATAATATATATTCTTTTAATTTCCTATGCTTATCTTCTAGTGTCATCTTTTTCCCTTTAGTTTGCACGATTTAACTCAGCTCTTTTTTCTTCAAAGTTTTTCTCTAAACTTCGCATCATAAATAAATATGCTACCAAAGTGTAAATACCTGCCGCAATCCAAGCCAAAGGATCACAGGCAACTGCTAAGGTATAACTCATAATCTTCATGGAAATAGCAGCTGCTACAAGTCTTGCAACAAACTCTACTACGCCGCCCATTAAAGGAAGCAGCCCTCTTCCACAACCCTGCATGGTATTTCGAAAGATAAAAATCATACCAAGAGGAATAAAGCAGGCTGCTGCCATATAGACATAAGGCTTTGCCCATACAATCATGGCGTCAATATCCACACCTGCTTCAAAGAACATCGTAAGAGCTGGTCGTAAAAATACAATCATTAAAATTCCTGATACAATGGCATATATCACAGTTAAAACCATAGCAGAGCGGACCCCCTGGTGAATTCGTTTTAAATCCCCTTTTCCATAGTTTTGGCCTACATAGGTAGCCATAGTCTGTCCGATGGATGGGAAGCCCTGGGTAACTAAGTTACAAAGCTTACTTGAAGCTGTAAAGGCTGCTACTGCTTCAGAACCAAATAGATTTATGGCAGTCTGCATAATCATGGTTCCTGAGGCTGTAATGGCAAACTGTAATGCCATAGGTACTGCAACATTTAACTGTTTTCTTGTCATATGCCAGCTTAAATACCAGTGTTCCCTTCTTGGTACTAAAATCTGGAATTTCTTTAGGATGTAAATGAGACATAAAACAGCAGAAACTCCCTGCGCACAGTCAGTGGCTAAAGCTGCCCCCATAACACCTAATTTGAAATTTATAATAAAAACTAAATCCAGGATTACATTTAAAATGGCAGAAAATACCAAGAAAAATAAAGGTACTTTTGAATTTCCCATAGCTCTGCAGTAAGCAGAAAAGAGATTATAAAATACCAATGCAAAGGAACCATAGCAAATGGTTATAATATAGCTATAGGCATCATCATAAATATCTGCCGGAGTATTCATAACATGAAGTAGCGGGTGCATAAATGCCACAGAAGCTACTGTTAAGATTACAATGGTAATAATGGATAGCAAAAATCCATTGGCTACAGATCGTTTTACTCCTTCTATATCCTCGGCTCCAAATTTTTGTGCTGTAATAACAGTAAAACCTGTAGTCATTCCAATGGCAAATCCCATAATAAGAAACATAATGGTGCCGGTAGATCCAACCGCTGCTAATGCCCCTGTTCCTACATAGTGACCTACTATAATGGTATCCACCATGTTATATAATTGTTGAAATACATTTCCAATAAATAAAGGCAAAAAGAATTTTAAAATAATAGGCATAGGTTTGCCCGCTGTTAATGTTTGTTGTGCGCTCATATTACTCCTATCTTTCTAAAAAAATAAGGCAGTTCCTAAATTTGGAACTGCCTTATTACGTATGTATAATTAATCTAACTGAGAAGTACAGTGTGGACATCTCGTTGCATCAATAGCAATCATAGATTTACAGTAAGGACATTCCTTCTCTGTAGGGTCTTGTGCCTCTTCCACTTCCTCTGTCTTTTTGACACTGGTACGAACCTTTTCTAAGGTCTTTACCAAACAAAAGATTACAAGTGCCATTAAAAGGAAATTAATTACAACTGTAATAAAGGTTCCATAGTTTAATGTTGCTGCCCCGGACTCCTGTGCCGCAGCCAGTGTGGCGTATTCTTTTCCATCTAAGGCCACAAACCAATTAGAAAAATCAATTCCACCAGTAATTGCACTAATCAGTGGCATTATTACATCATTTACCAAGGAATTAATAATATTTTGGAAGGCACCACCGATAATAACACCCACGGCCATGTCCATTACATTTCCTTTTGTAATAAACTCTTTAAATTCATCTACAAACTTTTTTGATTTTTCTAATTTTTTATCCATTCTTTGTGACTCCCTTTCCCCTTTAAAATTAAATTTTACATAACTAAATCGTATGCACGTGTTGAAATCATTATAGCACTATATCTATATAATTGCGATAAGTTACCGAAAAGTTTTTAAAATTTATTCCACATTTTCCCCTTTTTGAGGCTATCACTTTTTGTCTGTTTTTTTACGACTTTTCACTACCTTTTTCCTTGGCTTTTTATTCTTACCATTCCCCACTTTTTTAGGTTTCTTTCGTACTGAGTATCCAAAGGTTCCAACCTTTTCCCCTAAGGCGTAATACTCTCCATGGGAGTAGGCCACCAAATCAGCCCGATCAAGTTTTAAGGTTCCCTTTTCGTTTAACAGGCTTTCCTCTACCTGGACATTCACTACTTCTGCTAAAAACATATCGTGAGATCCAAGTTCTATCACTTCTTTTACCTTGCACTCAATATTTACAGGACTTTCTTCCACAATGGGACACGCTACTTTTTTTGCCTCTCCTGGAGTAAGACCTGTCTCCTTAAATTTATCTACATCTCGTCCGCTTCTTACCCCACAGTAATCCACGGCCTTTACAATCTTTTTCGTTGTAAGATTAATTACAAACTCTCCAGATTCTTTTAGCATGTGATGAGAGTGTCGTTCTTTTCTTACAGAGATAGACACCATAGCTGGATCCGAACAAACAGTTCCAGCCCAGGCCACTGTAATAAGATTATTGTTTCCATCCTTATCACTAAGGGATATTAATACTGCCGGAACGGGATACAACATATTCCCCGGGCGCCAAGATTGTTTACTCATAACTTCCTCCATTTATGTCCATAAAAAATGGCTAAGAGAATCATATCATTTATGAGTCTCTTAGCCAAATATAATCTTTTATAAATCTTTTTTCTTCAAAGCATTTTATAACTGAACGAAACGTTCGGTACTTGCTGAAAGCTGTCCAGTAACATCGTTATTTCTTTCCATGGCATCACCGATACCCTGGATTTCTTCAACGATTTCTGTAGAGTTTGCAGCTGACATATTAATAGCTGAAGAACTTTCTTCTACAGATACTGTAATAGATGAAACCGCTGTTTCCATT
>JAIKXK010000021.1 GCA_024684155.1 Lachnospiraceae bacterium
GTTTCTTATAGTGGTACTGTATCTACATCTAAAACTGTAACGATTCCAGATACTGTAGTATTGGCTGATGGTACTGTATGTAAAGTTACATCTATTGCTTCCGGAGCATTTGCTGGTAATAAAAAAATTACAACTGTTAAAGTAGGAAAAAATGTTACTACTATTGGTGCAAATGCATTCTCAGGATGTAAGAAACTTAAAAGCGTTACAATTGGAAAGAAAACCAAAACAATTGGAAAGAATGCATTCAAAAATTGTAAAAAGCTAAAGAAGATTAAAATTTATGGAAACAATTTAAAGAAAGTTTCCAAGAACGCATTTAAGGGAATTAAAAAATCTGCTAAGTTCACAATTTTGGCTAAGAATCAGGCTACATATGAGAAGATTGTTAAGAAGCTTCAGAAGTCAGGAGCTAAGAACGTTAAGTTTGTTTACAAGAAAAGTAAAGCAAAATAAAGAATACCTCTCTTTATAAATAGTATTCGTACAACTCATTAGGAAGCGGGACTAATTATAGTCCCGCTTCTCGTTTGTTAGGAGAAAAAATGAAAGAGTTAAATAAAGTTATTTGTGGAATATATATTTTAGTTGTGGTGCTTTTACTACCACTTTATGTGGAAAACAACTATTTCAATATACTTGAAGCAAAAAGGAATGTGTTTTGGATGGGTGCTGTTATTTGCATTGTTTTAATGGTAGTTTCTGCAAGTATTAAGTCCATTTTTATGATGAAAGAGCGGGAAAAGTATTATCAAATAAATATAAAAAGCATTATTCGAGATATTTCTTTTATGGATATAGCAGTGGTTGGATACGTAATCACAGTTTTTGTGTCAGCAGTTTGTTCAGAGTGGAAAAAGGATGCTTTTACGGGGAATATGGGATATTATGTTGGCGCGTTGTTTATTCTGGCAGTGGTTTTGCTTTATTTTTTTATATCTAGACAGAATGATTATTCAGATAACGTATGGTTGTATATGTTCATAGCTTCTTTTTTGGTAGTATTGTTGGGAATATTAAATAGAATGAGAATAGACCCTTTCTCCATGCATGATAATCTTACATATGGTGCGTATTTTTATTGGCTTTCCACAGTCGGAAACACGGATTATTATCATGCTTTTTTAAGTATTATAATTGCGGTTTTTCTATCAATTTTTCCTTCTCTTGATAAAAAATGGGAAAGAGTAGCCGTTCAAATATTGCTAATTATGGGATATTTAGGAATTTATATTGCGTCTGCATCGTCTGTTTTTGCAGGGTTAGGAGTATTTGCACTTTTTGCTATATACGTTTCTTTATCAGACAAGATATTTTTCACCTCACTGCTTAAGCAGGGAATCATTTTTTCGTTTGTAGGAGTTATAGCAGATCTTTTATATCATTTTTCCTTTGATAAGGTCGCAAATTTTGATAATGAGACAATTTGCGTTTTGATATTGGACTATCATTTGTATGTATTGGTGGGTGTGCTTTCATGCATTTTTCTTATTGTTTTAAGATTTCGTCATATTCAAAACATATTCAATCATATAAAGAAAATGTATCCGTGGTTCATCGTAAGTGGTTTTGTGTTATTAATAGGTTGGGTAATTGTTGAGCCAAATTTTGATATCTGGTTTACAAGAACCCCGGTATGGAGATTTGCAATAGAGGGATTTGAACGAGGCGATTGGAGAGAAAGGCTTATAGGTTATGGCCCATGTTGTTGTGATTATATGATTTTTAAACATAATTTAAATGCGGATGGTCGTATAGCGTCAATGGGATTTTTATATGATACGACTGGGTTTAAATTTCAGACATTACATAGTGAATTGATGGATGGACTTTGTACAATTGGTATAGTGGGAGTGGGATTTTATGTCGCCATATGGGGATCCCTTATAATTGATATTATAAAAAATAACTATAAAGATAAGGTTCAATTATGGTTAATGGCAGGATTGATGGCGTATTTAGGTCAGTCTGCATCAAATGGCCCACATCCTATGCTGTTTCCACTTGGATTTTTATTTTTGGCATTATATCGAAATATAGAACTTAAGAAGAGTGAATCATTGAGAAAGTAGCTTGAATTTTAAATTTCGCCGTGCTATTATTATTCACGGTAAAGGCGTTGAGTACTCACAGTAGTGATGCATTTTACGTGAGAGAGAGACGAGGTCATGGGCTGGAAGCCTTGTTCATATGGATGCAAAGCGAATTTCAAGTAGGAGCCTACAAGTTTATATTGAATTGAGTGCCTGTAATTAATTTACAGGAATCAGGGTGGTAACGCGGAGTATATGCTTCGTCCCTAGTAATAGGGACGGGGCTTTTTTTATGAAAGCGTCGGACCTAGGTGGATATTATTTCAAAGAGAGGAAAAACAGAATGAAAGACAAGTTGTTGGAAATTCAAAAGAAAGCATTAGAGCAGATTGCAAATGCAAAAGAACTTGACTCATTAAATGATGTTCGAGTTTCTATTTTAGGAAAGAAAGGTGAAATGACTGCCATTTTAAAGGGCATGAAGGACGTATCACCGGAAGATCGACCTAAGGTTGGACAAATGGTAAATGAAACCAGAGAAGCTATTGAAGCAAAACTTTCTGAAGCAAAGGCAAATCTGGAAAAGAAGGAAATGGAAGACCGTCTTGCTATGGAAACCATCGACGTAACCCTTCCTGCAAAGAAAAACAAAATTGGACATCGTCATCCGAATACCATTGCTTTACAGGAAGTGGAAAAGATTTTCGTTGGTATGGGATATGAAGTGGTGGAAGGTCCTGAGGTAGAGCTTGATTACTATAACTTTGAAGCCCTAAACATTCCTGCAAACCATCCGGCAAAGGATGAACAGGACACCTTCTATATTACAAAGGATATTTTGCTTCGTAAACAGACATCTCCAGTTCAGGTTCGTGAAATGGAAAAAGGAAAACTTCCTATTCGTATGATTGCTCCTGGAAGAGTGTTCCGTTCTGATGAGGTGGATGCAACCCATTCTCCTTCCTTCCATCAGATTGAAGGAATGGTAATTGATAAGGATATTACCTTTGCTGATTTAAAGGGAACCCTGCAGGAATTTGCAAAAGAAATGTTTGGGGCAGATACAAAGGTTAAATTCCGTCCTCACCATTTCCCATTTACAGAGCCATCTGCAGAAATGGATGTTACCTGTTTTAAATGTGGTGGTAAAGGATGTCGCTTCTGTAAGGGCGAAGGCTGGATTGAAATTTTAGGATGCGGAACCGTTCATCCTAAGGTATTAAAGATGAGCGGCATTGATTCGGAAGAATACTCAGGATTTGCCTTCGGTGTTGGCTTAGAGCGTATTGCTCTCTTAAAATACGAAATCGATGACATGCGTCTTCTCTACGAAAACGATGAGAGATTCCTAAGCCAGTTCTAGTTTACAACTATAAGAGAAAAAGTATTTTATAAGTTTTAACATTAAATACTTTATTTATATATAGAGAATATTTTTAACTTTTATTACAGCTGGCTAAAAAGATTATCTGCATCACTTCACGTAGAGGACCTTGAGTCGGACGTCGGTGCTTAATGAACGAAGTGAATTTAGCATCCGCTACGTTCGACTAAGAGCGAGAGCGTGTCCTCGGTGAAGTGAAGTAGATAATCTTTATCCAAGAAATATGGAAAGTTAAAAATATTCGGATAGGGTATACGAATAGAATATTCGGATAGAATATTTGAATTAATTTTTTGTAAAAAGGAGATAAAAAAATGAAAACTTCTTTAAAGTGGATAAAGAGTATGGTCCCTGGCATGGAAGATGTCACACCACAGGAATATATGGATGCAATGACCTTATCTGGCTCAAAGGTAGAATTCTTTGAGGAACTTGATGGTGATTTAGATAAAATTGTTGTAGGACAGATTAAAGAAATCGCACCTCATCCAGATGCGGATAAGCTTGTAATTTGTCAGGTAGATATTGGTACAGAAACGGTACAGATTGTAACAGGTGCACCTAATGCAGTAGTTGGAATGAAAACTCCTGTAGTTTTAGATGGTGGACGTGTGGCCGGTGGACATGATGGAAAACGTGTTGAAGGCGGCGTAAAGATTAAAAAGGGTAAGTTACGTGGCGTTGAAAGCTGCGGTATGATGTGCTCTATCGAAGAGCTAGGAAGCGATTGCGATATGTTCCCAGAAGCTCCTTCCGATGGACTTTATGTTTTCCCAGAAGATACAGAGGTTGGTGCAAATGCAGCAGAAGTATTAGGACTTGATGATGCGGTAGTGGAATATGAAATTACTTCTAACCGTGTAGATTGCTATTCTGTCATTGGTATTGCAAGAGAGGCGGCAGCTACCTTCCGCAAAGAGTTTAAGCCTCCTGTTGTAACAGAAACTGGAAACTCAGAGGATGTAAATGACTTTATTTCTGTAGAAATTAAAAACAATGAACTTTGTAAGAGATATACAGCAAGAGTTGTAAAGAATATTAAGATTGGTGAATCACCAAACTGGATGAAGGAAAGACTTCGTGCCCAGGGAATCCGTCCAATTAATAATATTGTAGATATTACAAATTATGTGATGGAAGAGTATGGACAGCCAATGCATGCCTACGATTTAGATACCATTGAAGATAAAAAAATTGTAGTTAGAAATGCTAAAGCAGGAGAGAAGTTTACTACCTTAGATGGTCAGGAGCATGAACTTGATGAAAGCATTCTTATGATTTGTGATGGCAAAAAGCCTGTAGGTATTGGTGGTATCATGGGTGGAGAAAACTCTATGATTACTGATAATGTATCTACTATGCTTTTTGAAGCAGCTACCTTTGATGGAACCAATATCCGTCTTTCTGCAAAAAAATTAGGTATGCGTACAGAAGCATCTGGTATTTTCGAGAAGGGCCTGGATCCAAACAATGCAATCGAAGCAATGAATAGAGCCTGCCAGTTAGTAGAAGAATTAGGCTGTGGTGAAGTTGTTGGTGGAGTTGTGGATATCTATCCAGAAAAGAATGAACCAATCACCTTGCCTTTTGAGCCTGAAAGATACAATAAGATTTTAGGTACCAATGTATCTGTAGAGGAAATGCTTGATTACTTCAAACGTTTAGAGTTAGAAGTAAGTGAGGATCAAAAGAGCGTGTTGATTCCGACCTTCCGTCAGGATTTACTTTCTTATGCTGATTTATCAGAAGAGGTTGCCCGTTTCTTTGGATATGATAAGATTCCTACCACTTTACCAAGTGGCGCAGCAACTGCAGGAAAGATTTCTTATAAGATGGAAATTGAAAATATAGCAAGAGATGTAGCTGAATACTGTGGATTTTCACAGGCGTATACCTATTCTTTTGAAAGTCCAAAGGTATTTGATAAGTTACTTTTAGATAAAGAGGATAAGCAGCGTGAAGCAGTAGTGATTTCCAATCCTTTAGGAGAGGATTTCTCAATTATGCGTACCATTTCCTTAAATGGAATGCTTACATCTTTAGC
>JAIKXK010000034.1 GCA_024684155.1 Lachnospiraceae bacterium
TACAGGTGAGTTGGTTGTTGAAAGTGGCAGTGTTTCTCTTGGATATGCAGATGATTATAATGACCTGTGCAGAGGAGATGATAATGGAGGCTGTCTTCATACAGGAGATTTAGCCGTAATAGATTCAAGCGGTCACATTCATTTGAAAGGAAGGATTAAAAGAATAGCTAAACTCCTGGGAGAAAGGATTAATCTCGATGATATAGAAGAATTGTTAAAAAAGGAGTATACGAGTTGTGGCTTTGCTTGCACGGATATAGATGAGCACATGGTTGTAGCATATGATTCTCCCATTATTGACGGACACGAAATTAAAAAAATATTGTCTGAAAGAGTAGGAATACAAAGACAGATGGTAGAAACAATTTATATTGAAACGATCCCAAGACTATCAAATGGAAAAGTAGATTATCAAGGCGTTGGAGATTTAATAAATGGACAGGAATAACAGGAAGCAGCATTTAAAAAAAGCTGACATAATTCTCTTTGGGGCAGGAGAGTATGCCAGACAGTTTTACAGAGAATACAGCGATACTTATCGTATAGCGGGATGTATCACTAATAATCCAAATGAGATGGTGTTTTTCGTTGATGGTAAGGAGATATGCGGTGTTAGCCGCGTAGAGGATTTGATTAAAAATAAAAAAGAATCACAATACATAGTTTGTGCATCATCATATGCAAGCGAGATGGGGAATCAGTTATGGCTTTTGGGATTGGTTCCGGGAAAAGATTTTTGTAGTTTAGATATGTTTAGACTGATAGTTTCCGAGAAAAAGATTGCTTTGTCATATGGTGTATGTTACATGCGAGCTATTCATTACTGTTTAAAAGAATCTGAGTCATTTTCGAGGGATTATGAGATTTTTTATGGGTTATCTTATATGACAAGAAGTGCAAAAGAGGATGCCTTTCTGAAATTTCTTGTAAGTATCTGTGACATGCTTTTGTATAATGTGACACTTTCCCCTGATGAGAGAAGAAAACATGAGGAGTTGCTTGGATATTTGCCACACGGAGCAGTGAAGATTGGTATTCCGGTTTTGACTATGTCCGCATATTATCCTCAGTCGGGAAGTATAGGTCAGGTTGATAATCCATATAGTGTTATTTCAAAGAAAACATGGTGGGGGCCTTTTACGGCAGCTGATCATAATATTAATAAGATGATCGAAAAAGGGATTTCGACAGATGAGATACTGGGAATTGTTTGCAGTGAGAACTTTTATGATGCTAAATGGCTGAATGAGAACTACCAAAAGGACTTAAGCGCAATGGTTTTTGCCGAGTCTATGGCAGATATTAAGATTTCAGATTATGTAAGGGATCAAAAAGGGAAAAGAAGATTATCTATTGATGCAATTCATATTTCAAATGATGTGATATGTGAGTTATCAAAGAGAATATTGAAGTATCTTGGATATCATGATGATTTTGATGTGGATTTGGTTAAAGCCAGACAGCTTATTAATACTTCAGAGGTTCCGCTGTACCCATCAGTTATTAAAGGGTTGGAATTAAAAATATATGAAGGCGTACCTTTATACAGATTATTTACGTTTAAGGATTTTGATCCTGTGACATTTGAAGAATATGTAAGACTTTATTGTGATTATTGCAGAAGCATGATGAGATATTTGAAATTAGGTTTTTTTCCGGAATAAGCAGAGGTGGTACATTGGGAAATATTGCAGACAGGGATGGCTGTACGGGATGTGAAGTATGTATGGCAGCATGCGAAAAAAAGGCGATTGAAATGATAAAAGACGACCTGACCGGTTTTGTCTATCCTTTTATTGATGAGAGCAAATGTGTAGATTGTGGAATATGTAGAGAGATATGTCCTCAAATGAAAAACGAGGGAGATGTTCCATCAGGTGATAATCCTAAAATATATGCTGTCATAGCAAAGGAAGATGATATAAGAGACAATTCCACTTCAGGAGGTGCGTTTGCATTATTTGCTCGTGAGGTGCTTGCTAAAAAAGGGGCAGTATGCGGGGCTATGTATGATGAAAACTTACAAGTGTTTCACGGCATTATAACGGATATGAATGAGCTTTCTAAAATGATGAAATCCAAATATATGCAAAGCAGAATGGTGATGGCGTATGAAGATATTGATAAAAAACTAAATGACGGTATGACAGTCCTTTTTTGCGGTACACCATGTCAGTGCGAAGCAGTTAAAAGGTTTGTGCATCTTAAGGGGAAGGATGATCAACTTATATTGATTGATCTTTTGTGTAGAGGAATCCCGTCGCCATTGTACTTCCATAAGTATTCGAGAGAGCTAGAGGAAAGATTTGGGAAAAAAATAACTGGAGTCGATTTTAAGAATAAATCAAAAGGATGGCATAACCTAGGAATCGTTTATAAATTTGACGACGGAGAGGTTTGGTATGAGAGCGGTCATGATTCGGATATGGCCCTAAGCTTTATAAAATATGATTATTGCGTAAGAGACTCATGCTTTATGTGTAAATATAAGCAAAGACGGAGAATTTCAGACCTGACGATAGGCGATTTTTGGAGAATGCCAGATACTGATTGGGATGATGATCGTGGGACGAGTGTTGTATTTATAAATACAGAAAAAGGAAATACATTATTTGAACAAATACGAGAAAAGATAAGATGTAAAGAGTTTGACTTTGACACAGTGTATAAAGGAAATATTCCCGCTTTGACGAATTTAGAGAACAGAAAAGAAGAGAGATATAGATTCTTTTCGTTTTTACAAAATCATAGTTTTAGAGAAACTATGGTAATGATGGAGAATAAAAGATGAATGGTAAACTAACAAGAGTTGTAGCTGAAGGTAATACAATATGGTTCACGGATCACAGATATGCAGCTTTATTTTTTTATAATTTGAATGAGAAGAAGTGTGAGCTATATACATATTTAAGAGATGTGCAATTACTTCAGGTTGACGAATTGGCCGCTGCCGCAAAATATGAAAATAGAATTATAATCGCTCCAATTCGAGGAGATGAAATCATTGTCTGCGATAGAGCTACAAGTCAATTAAGAAATTATAAGATCCACCGTTCAGTAAAAGATAATGGGTTTTGTAGCGCTATTGTAAATAATGATTATTTATGGATTACACCAAGTACAGAAAAATATATCCTATGCTTTGATATGAAAAATGAAACTTTGGAGTATATCGATATTACAGATAATGGTGAACATAAAGATAATGAAAATAACATTTACGGATATGCAATAAATGTTGGAAACAGTATCTGGCTACCGTGTTTATTTGATAATGCTATTTTGGAGTTTGATATGAATTCAAAAAAACTGAGAAAATGTCCAGTTGCTTTGGAAGGAGCTGAAGTGTCGGTATTAAGTTACTGCAATGGACTTTTCTATATACTCAACGAGAGAAATCATAAGCTTATTGAATGGAATCAAAAGGGGCATTTAAGAGAAATAGAGTTTTCTCCGTTTCAAACAGAGTTGAAACTGCCAATACACAAAACAGTAGTCATTGGCGATGAAATATTGTTTTTGCCAAGAGAAATTGACGATTTTTGGGTATATTCAGCAAAAGAAGACAAATGGAGAAAAATTGCTGACAAACCGAATTCTTCATCTCTCTATGAAGAAGCGGTAATCATTGAAAATAAAGTATATGGATTTGATCTTCGTGAAGGTATAAATTTCATTTGGAATCATGATACTGATGAGATGGCATTCTTTGAAATTGAGTTTTCTAACTGTGCTCAAAGATTACTTACGGATATGAACTTAGCTCAGCGTATACAAAACCATATGCCGGTAACCTATCAGGAGAGCGAATGCGATTACTATGTATTTATCGCTGCATTATCAAAGTTAAGGAATTGATTTAGGTATGAAGAAGTTAGTCATTTATGGTGCTCAGGGATATGCACTTGGAGCTTATAAGGCTCTTAAAACTCTGTATCCTCAAAGGGAGATAATCTGCTTCCTTGTAACTTGTATGGAAAAGAATGCGTCAAGTTTGGGAGATATTCCTGTTTTTGAAATAGCCGGATTTTCTGCTGGTATGAAAAGAGAACATAAGGACGAGAACGAAGTCTTGATAGCTACACCGGATAATGTGCAGTCTGATATTGAAGAAACATTAGAAAATTATGGTT
>JAIKXK010000042.1 GCA_024684155.1 Lachnospiraceae bacterium
TACTTCATCATTCCAGGATTGAGCTAAGGCAGTACCGATTGGGATGGCTGTACAATACTGTGTATAAACGTCTTTCGAAGGTTTTCGATTTATTACCTTTTCAATGGCAAACTTCGCAACTCCAGGTAAATAATCCGCGAACCAATCCGGCATGGTATCTCCTACTGGTTTTACGCCATCCTTTGTCCTGACATATTCCTTGTTCAAGCGTAATCCTGCAGGACCATCTGCCATA
Source organism: Lachnospiraceae bacterium (assembly GCA_024684155.1). Classification (GTDB taxonomy): domain Bacteria; phylum Bacillota; class Clostridia; order Lachnospirales; family Lachnospiraceae; genus JAILEN01. The sequence continues at coordinate 236 of JAIKXK010000042.1, forward strand.
ATAATCGGGTCTATTCCCTTTATTCTCGAACAGCTTTCTCCTGCCGCCCCTGCAACACGTTTTGACTGTGTTCCTATAACTGAAGATGAACCTGGTTTATTTTCAAACTGACCAATATTTAAAAATACCAATTCTTCATCTGAAAGTGCTGCGACAAAATCCTTTGCTCTTTTTGATACTTCCATAGGCTTTGGCCAAACCAAAGAAGCAAAGGCTTCTTTCTCTAACTCAATTACTTCTGTAGCATCTTCCGCCACATCACTCCAGGTTTTTTCAGGAACAAAATCCTTAAAGTCCGTATTTCCGCCAACTCGTTTTAGTTTACGAACTACAACATCTTCTTTTAATAAAAGAGCTGCTGCTTCTTTGGTAGATGCACTACTATTTCCAAGGCGGAGTATATACTGACCTTCTTCTAAAATATAAGAAGCAATATCTTCATTATAAGAAGCGATTTCTTCCAGGCCAAAAGACAATTCCATCCTTACTTCTTCACCGGCTTCTAATTCTTTTGTTTTCTTATAAGCACATAATTTCTGATAAGGTTGATCTAATTTCTTCCATGGGCAGGTAACATATAACTGTACTACTTCCTTGCCCTTTGTATTGCCTGTATTTTTCACTTTACAGGTAACTACAACCTTCGTTTTTTCCACACTAACTCTTTCTTTTTCAATGGAAAAGGTTGTATACCCTAACCCAAATCCAAAGGGATATAAGGCTTTTTTCCCTACGGAATCGAAATAACGATATCCAACATAAACCCCTTCTTTATATCGGGTTTCATTTTTGTCGCCAAATTCACCAATGCTAGAATAATCTGCCCAGGCACTCCATGTTGTGGTCAGTTTTCCTGAAGGGTAACTCTTTCCAAGAATCACATCTGCCAGGGCATCTCCTGTAGAAACTCCAAGTTGTGATAACACTAAAATATTCTCAACCTCAGAAACATCTGATAAATCCAAAACTCCACCAACATTCAAAACCAGCATGAATTTTTTGTATTGTTTTTGGCACTTTAAAATATCTCTTTTTTCAGAAGCTGTTAGTTTGATATCTCCACTTTCAGGTTTTCTATCATTGCCTTCTCCAGAGTTTCTTGCCACAACATAAATACAGACATCTCCCTCTCCATCTATAGGAAGTTCATATTCTGATTCTGGAACCACCTTACCCATGGCGTACATCATAGGTGAGATCTTTGCAGCCTTTGCCTCTGCCTTCATTTGTTTAATAAATTCCTGCTTATGATTCGTTGCTACTTCATCATAGCCATCTAACCATTTATCTGTTGTAATAAAAAATCCAGCTTTTTTTAATCCATACTCACAAGTAACATAAAATCTGGAATTTACATCTCCAGATCCGGTTCCTCCTTTAATGGTATGTCTGGCTCCATTTCCATATAAAGCGACCTTTTGGGCACTTTCCAATGGAAAATCACCATTACTTTTTAATAAGACCATACACTCTGGTGCAATTTGACGCATTGCCTCAATGTGTTGTGTTTCGTATTCTGCTAATGCCATAATTTATCCTCCTCCTTTATGGTTAATTTTATCATACATTATATGTTTTAGTTTTAAATATCATAATTTTTACTTTTATGTCAAAATTTAACCATAAAAAATCCGCCTCGACAAAAGTCGAGACGGATAATGCTTTTATATAGGTATGTAATTAACCAACCTTAGATTCTTTCTTTGCTTCTAAATCTTCTAAGGTTTCAAAAGCTGCAAGCTCTGGATGCTCACGATGTTCTTTTGAATAATTTTCATAAGAAGCTTTACGATGTGGCTGGCTAGCCCAGATTTCATCTGCAACCGGAGCCCATTCAGCTGCATAGTCATCACATTTTGCACATAAGTGATCTGCCTCTTCAGGAGATTCTAAGTTGGTCTGATGAGCACCACTTCGATCTACCATTTCACGAAGCAACTGTGGATTCTACTTCCACTATATGCCAGTTGGAAAC
>JAIKXK010000057.1 GCA_024684155.1 Lachnospiraceae bacterium
AAATGTAAATAGGACAATATAATACAAGATATTGTGGTTGATATTTTTATCAATAGATAAATCTAGAAATTATAAAAAATGTTTCACGTGAAACAATCTTATTAAAGTAAAAGATAAAACCTATATCTTGTGTTTTTAAAAAAAATGACAATATTTGGTCCGTGGAATAAAAAAATAGGAAGTGATATAATAAATTCTGCTTGATAAGATACTTAATAAAGGAGAAACTATGGGAAGAATTATAGCAATTGCAAATCAAAAAGGTGGCGTTGGAAAGACAACTACAGCCATTAATCTTTCAGCTTGTTTAGCTGAACAAGGAAAAAAAGTATTGGTTATTGATTTAGATCCTCAGGGAAATACTACCAGTGGATTTGGATTAGATAAAGAGGAACTTACAAATACTGTTTATGAATTAATGTTGAATGATTGTACCATTCGTGAGAGTATGTATGGCATTGAAAATATTGAAGGATTAAAGATAATTCCTTCGGATGTTAACTTAGCTGGTGCCGAAATTGAACTTCTAGGAATTAATGAGAAAGAATACATTTTAAAGAATGATGTAGATTACATCAAGGATGACTATGATTATATTATCATTGATTGTCCTCCTTCATTAAATATGTTAACCATTAATGCAATGACAACTGCTGATAGCGTATTAGTTCCAATTCAGTGTGAATACTATGCTTTGGAAGGAATCAGTCAGTTAATCCATACAATCGACTTAGTTCAGGAACGTTTGAATAGTAAATTAAAAATTGATGGTGTTGTATTTACTATGTATGACTCAAGAACAAATCTTTCTTCAGATGTAGTTGATACTGTAAAAGATAATTTAAATGCTTATGTTTATCAGACTATTATTCCAAGAAATGTGCGATTAGCAGAAGCTCCTTCTCACGGATTACCAATTAACATTTATGATGGTAAGTCGGCTGGAGCAGAAAGTTACCGTAATCTTGCAAAAGAAGTAATCTCTAGATAAGGAAGGAAATAGTATGGCAACAACTAAGAAAAAGGGAGGACTTGGAAAAGGATTAGATTCCCTTATTATTGATAAAAACGCCGGATCAAAAAAATCTGGAAACACATCTGAAACAAACGCATCTGAAGGATGGGTAAATTTAGATATTCAAAAAGTGGAACCAAATCGTGAACAGCCACGTAAACAATTTGATGAAGATAAGTTAATGGAATTATCAGAGTCAATAAAAAAGCATGGAATCATTGAACCAATCGTAGTTGTAAAACGAGATGATTATTACCAGATCATTGCTGGTGAACGTAGATGGCGTGCTTCAAAAATGGCAGGATTAAAAGAAGTTCCTGTTCGTATTATGGATTTAACAGAAGAGCAGATTGTTCAGATTTCTTTGATTGAAAATATTCAAAGAGAAGATTTAAATCCTATCGAAGAAGCTTTAGCTTATAAGCGTTTAATTGATGAGTTTAATTATAAGCAGGACGAAGTTGCAGAAATTGTTTCAAAGAGTCGTACCGTTATTACAAACTCTATGAGACTTTTAAAATTAGATGAAAAGGTTCAGCAGATGGTAATTGATGGTACCTTATCTTCTGGACATGCTAGAACCATTCTTTCTTTAAATGATACAAACCAGCAATACACATTAGCAGAAAGAGTAATGGATGAAGGATTAACCGTTCGTGATTTAGAAAAAGAAATTAAACGAATCAATGATGGTGAACCAGAAAAGAAACCAAAGGATAATATTGATCCTAAGCTTTTAGCTATTTATGGTGAACTTGAGGAAAAGCTAAAACAAATTTTAGGAACTAAGGTTTCTATTAATCCAAAAGACAATAATCGAGGAAAAGTAGAAATTGAGTACTTTTCTCAAGATGAACTGGATGTCATTACTGACAAGTTAATGAATTAGAAATATGGAATAATATAGATATAGAACATACGTTTGGAGTAAAACATGATAGAACAGTATTTAGGAATTAGTACAGATTACGTAGTAATCGGTTTGGCTGCTTTAGTTTTAATCTTAATTATTATTATGATTATTAATGTAGTTCAAATGAGTAAGTTAAAAAAAAGATATGGAATTTTCATGAAGGGAAAAACAGCAAAGTCTTTAGAAGATACTTTGGTATATCGTTTGGAACAAATTGATGATTTAATAAAAAATAATGCGGCAAATGAGAGAAACATCAAAGCTATATTAAAACGATTAGAATTTTGCTTCCAAAAATATGCAGTCATTAAATATGATGCTTTAGAAGAAATGGGAGGAAAACTTTCTTATGCGCTTTGCATGTTAAATGAGAAAAATGATGGTTATATTATCAATGCAGTTCATTCCAGAGAGGGCTGCTACAGTTATGTTAAAGAAATCATTGATGGCAACTCGGTAATTGGTTTATCTGAGGAAGAGGAACAAGCTTTAGAAGAAGCATTAAAAAACGAAAAATAAAGAAATCATAGGGGTTTGAATTCATTGAATTTAAACCCCTACTATTATATAATTAAGTAAATATATGAAATTGAGGGCATCTATGCATAGCTATTTAAGATCTATCGGCTTTCGTAATATCGGAAGATCCGAAATGAGTACAATATTTCAAAATGCAATTAAGCAGCCTGATTTTATTAGGACGGCATTGGACTCAGAGGGCTATGAGTTTACGGAACTTAAAAAAGAAATTGTTCCGGGCATAGGTCTCGCTTTTCGTGGAAGTTATAATGATAATGACATTTTTGAAATGGATTATTATTTTCCATATAGAGAAGCTTCGAATTTATCTACCCTTTGCCCTGTGGAAATGGTAAAGGAATCCGACAAAGAAAGCTACCGGGGTGTGTGTGAAGAAGTACGTCTTGGGGTAGATCTGATTTTTTATGTCCAGGACATGATGATGATTCTAGAGTCTGAACAAAGAAAGCTAAAGACTGTGGACTTTGGAGGAGTTGCTTTAAGTGCTTTGGCAAGTAGTGGAAAAATTTTACTACCTGTTGCAACAACAGAACTTGAAATGCAAAGAGCAAAAAAAAATAATGAAAAGCGTTGTGAATTAATTGCTCAGGCAAGACAGGGGGATCACGAGGCTTTTGAACAATTGACATTAGAAGATATGGATATTTATAGTAGCATCTCCAGACGAATTGAGTCTGAAGATGTTATGAGCATTGTAAATTCTTATTTCATGCCAAATGGTATTGAAAGTGATAAATATAGTGTTTTAGGAGAAATCTTAGAATGCAAAAAAACCATTAATCATTATACAATGGAGGGCGTTTATGAAATGACCTTAAATTGTAATGACATAACCTTTGAACTCTGTATTAACGAAAGAGATTTGTTAGGTGAGCCGGTAGTCGGTCGACGTTTTAAGGGCGACATTTGGTTGCAGGGTAAGGTACAGGCATAATTATGCCACCAGGCTCCCTTAGTTAAATGGATATAACAAGTCCCTCCTAAGGATTAGTTATCAGTTCGATTCTGGTAGGGAGCATTTTATAAAAAAATAGGAGAAACAAGGGGAAAGACGTATGGACAATGAAAAAAAGAGACAAGAGACGGACAGAGTAATGCTAAAAGAAAGAATTACTGCAATCTGTGCTGGTATTGTAACGGCTATTCTTTTAATCGCATTGCTTTATGTTTTTGTAACTTCACCGGATTTTGTCATAATGACAGTTTTGGCTGTTGTTATGGTCATATCGCTTTTCATCATGATCAACGCATTTGTTGATATGAGTCGTAGACAAAGAGAAATCGATAAAGAAGACTATGAAGAAATTGCAAAAGCACAAAAGGCATCTTATCTAATTATTAAAAAGAACTTTGATGAACTTCAAAGAAAGATGGCTCGTATGGAAGCAGAGGGAAATGCCAGCCAAATTCCTGCAGAAGAAATCATTGAGGCGCAAAAGGCAATGGCAAAGATTACATTGTCCAGAAGCAAAGAAAATACAGATGCGCTTTTAAATTCTAATGACGCTATTTTAGGTAAGGTATTTGAATTTGAATCAAAGATTAATGAGAGCAATAAAGAAATAATCGAAGAACAAAAAAAGATTATTTCCGAGCAGGAAAAAATGCTTCAAAATACAAAGTCGGAGATTATTTCAAAAAACCAGGATTTAGAACGAAAATTAGATCAAATGAATATGGCTTTTTCTGGTATTCAGCAAACCCTGAACTCCATTGAGCAAAACCAAAGAAATATTGGTGCTCAGCCGGTAATGATGGTGCAGTCTTATCAGCAACCAATGCAACAACCAATTATGGCTGCTCAACCTGTTGCATCACCAGTAGTAGAACCTCAACCTGTTGCTCCAGTTCCAGAGGAAACAAGTCCAAGTGAAGAAATAAAATTAGACGAAGAATTACCAACAGAAGATATAAGCTTAGATGAGGAACTTCCAACAGAAGAGTTAAGCTTAGATGAGGAACTTCCAACAGAAGAGTTAAGCCTAGACGAAGAATTACCAACAGAAGAGATAAGCCTAGACGAAGAACTTCCAACAGAAGAGATAAGCTTAGATGAAGAACTTCCAACAGAAGAGATAAGTCTAGACGAAGAACTTCCAACAGAAGAGATAAGCTTAGACGAGGAGCTTCCAACAGAAGAGTTGGATTTAACAGATGATATTAGTTTAGATGAAATGGTAGAATCAGATGAGGAAGAACTTCCGGATGTAGATTCATTGCTAAGTGAAATGGAAGAAGTAGATCTATCTGATGAAGAACTTCCAGATTTAGGGGATGAAATTTCTCTTGAGGATGTATCAGAAGAGATATCATTAGAGGAAATCGTAGAAGAAGTTCCTACGGAAATCGAAGAAACTCCGACTGAGGTTTTTGAGGAAGTAGTAGAAGAAACTACAGAAGAACCTGTAGAAGAAGTTACAGAAGAACCTGCAGCAGAAGAGACAGCTCCACCGGAGATTGAGCCGGTGAGTGATGATCCAAATGCGCAGTTATCACCAGATCAGATAGCAGCTATGTTTGCCCAGGTAGATGGTGGAACAGAAGCAGCAGCTGAGGAAGCAACAGAAGAAGTTTCTGAAGAACCTGCAGCAGAAGAGACAGCACCGCCGGAAATCGAACCGGTGAGTGATGATCCAAATGCGCAGTTATCACCAGATCAGATAGCGGCTATGTTTGCCCAGGTAGATGGTGGAACGGAAACAGCAGCTGAGGAAACAACAGAAGAAGTTCCTGAAGAACCTGTAGCAGAAGAGACAGCTCCACCGGAAATTGAACCGGTGAGTGATGATCCAAATGCGCAGTTAACACCGGAACAAATAGCAGCAATGTTTGCTCAAGTACAATAAAAATAACCCTGATTCTAGTAAATATAGAATATATATTTATTGGAAATCAGGGTTTAAAAAATTTTTTTAAAAATTTTTAAAATAGTACTTGCAAAATATGTTGTTATACTATATACTAACTTTTGTTGTGACAGCAACAGAAATAATTAAGCGCGATTAGCTCAGTTGGTAGAGCACCTGACTCTTAATCAGGGTGTCCAGGGTTCGAGACCCTGATCGCGCATTATAGAGGTCTTGATTTTGCAGAGTTCTGTGGGGTCAGGGCTTTTTTTTTCGAAGGAGAGTATATGATTACATTTACAAGTCTCACATTCATATTAAGATTCCTTGTAGTATTTATTTTTGTATACTATCTATTCCCTAAAAAATATCAAAACCTTGTTTTGTTTCTAGGAAGTTTAGTTTTCTATGGAATGGGACAATGTATGTTCTTACCCTTATTAATCTTTTTAACCATTTTAAATTATTGTTTTGGTAATTGGATGATATCAGCAAAAAATCGTGGATATTTATTATCTTACAGAAAACTACGATTTATCTTTGTTCTAATATTTGATGTAGCTGTCTTAGTTTTATTTAAGGCTTTATCATTAGGTATAGATTCTTTTGTATTTCCAGTTGGAATCAGTTTTTACATATTTAAAATGATTTCCTTCCAGGTAGATTGTTTTACAGATAAAATAAAAGAAAATATGAAATTTACTGCGGTAGCAGCGTATTTTACCATGTTCCCTCAAATTACACAGGGTCCAATTATGCGTTATGAAAATAATATCTTTTCTGAGGGAAGAAAATTTTCTCTAATAAACTTGGAATTGGGATTAGAATATTTTTGTATCGGATTTGGAATGAAGGTATTATTAGCTGATCGATTAGCACTTCTTTGGAATGAAATTCAAAAGATTGGAGTGGATTCCATATCATCTCCATTAGCCTGGATGGGTGTTTATGGATATACCTTCGAATTATACTTTGATTTTTGGGGATATTCTTTAATGGCGGCAGGACTTGGAGTAATGCTTGGATTTCCATTTATAGAAAACTTTTCAAATCCTTATGGGTCAAAATCAGTATCAGAGTTTTATAGAAGGTGGCATGTAAGTCTAGGAACATGGTTTCGAGATTATATGTATTTCCCTTTAGGCGGAAGTAGAAAAGGAAAAAAATCAACCATTGCTAATTTAATGATGGTTTGGGTAGTAACAGGACTTTGGCATGGTGGAACCATAAACTTTGTAATCTGGGGAGTAATCCTGGGTGTTATTATTGTATGCGAAAAGTTTTTATGGAA
>JAIKXK010000076.1 GCA_024684155.1 Lachnospiraceae bacterium
AGAGGTCATACCATGCTTATCCACTACAATTACAGATAAAACATTATTTCCTTCCGGAACTAAAATAGGTTCTGTATACTTATAGGAATTTGTTGTTGGCATACTTCCGTCCCAGGTATAGTAAATAGAAGCATCTTCTGTGGGTGAAGTAATGGTAATATAGGTTTCTCTTGTTAATCTTCCTCCGGTAGGACTTAAGGAAGCTTCCTCTGGTGCTACATATGTAATTTCATAAGTTTCAGTAGCTACAACCCCTGTTTTTCCGGAAATATCTATACATACAGCATTTACAATGGTTGTTCCCTGCTTTGTAATTGAAATTGCATCCTCATATAAGGTTCCATTATGAACAGAAGGTTCCGTTCCATCTAAGGTATAATAAATGAAAAAGCCATCTTTTCCGCTTAGCACTAATTCAATATCATCGTTATAAGTACCACCTTTTAAAGAAAACTGTGGTCCTGGTATTCCATACTGATTCACAATTTCTTCCTGTTCGTCAGTTAAGTCCCACTCTAACATTTCATCTAGAGAAGAATAATTTCCCATTTTCTCATATAGCATACATAAGAGTAAAATAACATTTTCATTTTTAGGATTCAGTTCATAGGCTTTTAAATAAGAGGCCTCTGCTTCTTCATAATACTTACTTGCCTGTTGTGCCTTACCTAAACTAATATAAACGCTATAATCTGCTTTCTTATCCAAAGCCTTATTGTAAAAAGAAATAGCAGATGTATAATCTTTATTTTTATACGCAAGATTTCCCTGATTCGTATAATAATTATAAGAATGGGTATATAAGAAACCTCCAAATACTGCCAATAATACCAGTACTACACAAATGGATAGCATAATTATCCAGCGTTTATTAATATGCTTTTCAATTTCTTTTTTTTCTTCAGGTGCAACTCTTTTTTTTGTGCTGTCCAGCATTGACGGAAGTACATCATCTTCTAAAACATTAAAATCTGGCACAATCTGCATAGCACTTCCGCAATGATTGCAATATAAACTACCATCTTCTATTTCAGTATTGCAAAACGGACATTTCATATACAACTCTCCTAAAAATTAAAATAATCCAGTAATTACTCCATTGGAATCTACATCAATTCTGTGAGCAGCAGGTGATTTTGGAAGTCCTGGCATGGTCATAATAGAACCAAGTACACAAACAACAAATCCTGCTCCTGCGGAAGGATAAACCTCACGGACAGTAACATTGAAATCACTTGGTCGACCAAGTTTCTTCGCATCATCTGATAAAGAATACTGTGTTTTTGCCATGCAAACAGGACAATTGCCCATGCCAAGTGACTCTAATTTATCAAGACTTCTAAGGGCAGCAGGTGAATATTCTACTCCTTTAGCACCATAGATTTCTTTTGCTACACATTCTATTTTTTCTTTTAAGCTTAAAGAATCTTCATATAGAGGTTTAAAATGAGACTCTTTATTTTCAAGTACATCAAGCACCTTCTCAGCTAAGGCAATTCCGCCTTCACCACCCTTTTCCCATACTTCAGAAAGAGCAAATTCACAACCTCTTTCTTCACAGAAATGGCGAACAAATTCTGTTTCAGCATCCGTATCTGTCACAAAGGAATTTAAGGTAACTACAATTGGTACATTGTATTTTTGTAAGTTTTCGATGTGCTTTTCAAGGTTTACAATTCCTTTTTCTAAAGCAGTTAAGTTTTCTTTTGAAAGTTCATCTTTTGCCACACCACCGTTATACTTTAAGGCACGGATCGTAGCAACTAATACAACTGCATCAGGAGTTAAGCCTGACATACGACATTTAATATCAAAAAACTTTTCAGCACCTAAGTCTGCACCAAATCCTGCTTCTGTAACCACGATATCTGCTAATTTCATAGCTGCCTTTGTGGCACGAACAGAGTTACATCCATGAGCAATATTAGCAAAAGGACCACCATGAATTAAAGCTGGTGTATGTTCTAATGTTTGAATTAGGTTTGGAGCAAAAGCATCCTTAAGTAATGCCATCATCGCTCCAACTGCCTGTAAATCAGAAGCTGTTACAGGTTCACCTTTAAAGTTATAAGCAACAATGATTTTTCCAAGACGTTCTCTTAAATCATCAAGATCCGTTGCCAAACAAAAGATTGCCATAATTTCAGAAGCTACTGTAATAACAAAATGGTCTTCTCGAACCATTCCATCCGCTTTTGCACCAAGTCCAACAACGACGTTACGAAGTGCTCTATCATTCATATCTTCACATCGTTTCCATACAATCTGTCTTGGGTCAATTTCTAACTCATTTCCTTGTTGAATATGATTATCCAGAAGTGCCGCAAGTAAATTATTTGCTGACGTAATGGCATGAAAATCGCCTGTAAAATGTAAGTTTAAATCTTCCATAGGAACTACCTGGGCAAAACCACCACCAGCAGCACCACCCTTGATACCAAAACAAGGTCCCAAAGAAGGCTCACGTAAAGCCAGGATGGCTTTTTTGTTCATCTTTCCAAAGGCCTGGCCTAAACCAACGGAGGTTGTGGTTTTTCCTTCTCCTGCAGGGGTAGGGTTAATTGCTGTAACTAAGACTAATTTACCATCTTTATTATTCTTAGTTTTTTCCATTAAGTCTTCCGAAAGTTTTGCTTTGTACTTTCCGTACAATTCCAAATCATCCGCCTCAATGTTTAAGCTTTTTGCTACTTCTGTAATGGGAAGCATTACCGCATCCTGTGCGATTTCAATGTCACTTTTCATGATGTGTTGTCTCCTTTTTTCTTACTACAATTACATACCTGAAACCATATCATTTAACTGGTCCATTGTAATCAAAACCTTTCTTGGCTTTGTACCCTCCTCCGGACCAACAATTCCAGCATCTTCTAACTGATCCATAATTCTTGCAGCCCGGTTAAATCCTATTTTGAAATTTCTTTGTAACATTCCAATAGAACCTTTTTCTTTTTCAATAATAAGTTTTGCTGCATCTGCAAAATATGTATCTTTATCATCTCCGTCGGCATCAGATGAAAAACCACCGACAGAGGAATCGGAACTAACCGAAGATTCAATTTTATTTTGGATGGAATCATCGTAAGTAGATTCTCCCATATGATCTTTTATGAAATTAACAACCTTTGATACTTCTCCATCAGAAACAAAGGCACCCTGTACACGAAGAGGTTTTGTAAAGCCTTGAGGATAGTAAAGCATATCACCCTTACCTAGTAATTTTTCTGCTCCTACCATATCTAAAATAGTACGGGAATCCACGCCGGAAGTAACCGCAAAGGCTACACGAGAAGGCATATTAGCTTTAATTAACCCCGTAATAACATTAACAGAAGGTCTTTGTGTAGCAATGATTAAGTGAATGCCTGCAGCTCGTGCTAACTGTGCCAATCGGCAAATTGCTTCTTCTACTTCCTTCGAAGAAACCATCATAAGGTCTGCTAACTCGTCTACAATTACAACAATCTGTGGCATCTTTTCTGCATCAACTACATCACCATTTGCAAGAGTAATTTGTCCACGTTTAATTTTGGCGTTATAACCTGCCATATCACGAACACCTGCATCTGCAAATTTCTGATAACGATCTGTCATTTCACTAACAGCCCAATGGAGTGCGCCTGCAGCCTTTTTCGGATCAGTAACTACTGGAATTAACAAATGTGGAATTCCGTTGTATACAGAAAGCTCAACCACCTTAGGATCAATCATAATTAACTTTACATCCTCAGGAGAAGCCTTATATAAAATACTCATAATAATGGTATTAATACAAACAGATTTACCTGAACCTGTAGAACCTGCAATAAGTAAATGTGGCATCTTTGCAATATCTGAAATAATAATATTTCCACCAATATCTCGACCTGCAGCAAAAGCAATTTTAGATTTTGCCTTTTTAAATTCATTGGATTCCATTAATTCACGAATGGAAACCATCACTGCTTCTTTATTTGGAACCTCAATACCAACTGCAGATTTACCAGGAATAGGAGCCTCAATTCGAATATCTGTAGCCGCTAAATTCAGTTTTATATCATCTGCTAAATTTGTGATTCTTGAAACCTTTACCCCGGTTTCTGGTTGAAGTTCATATCTAGTAACTGCCGGGCCACAACTTACATCTGTAACTGTAACATTTACTCCAAAGTTTCTTAAGGTATCTTCTAACTTTGCAGCAGTTTCCTGTAATAATTCTCTTGTATTTCCACTTCCACCACCCTTAGGAACATTTAATAAATCAACCGTTGGGAAGACATATTCTTTTTTCGTTTCTGTCTTCTTTGTAGAAATCTCATCTGATACCTTATCAGCTTCTAACTTCGTTTCTGCTCTTGATTCCTTTGTTGCTCTAGGACGAGAAGCCAAATTTGAAGAGTTCATGGAAACTGCTTCACTCTGTGAAACATCTGGAGTTTCATCTACTGTCTTAATGTCCTCTACAATAGGTTCAGACAAAACATCTACAGGGGATGCTGCTTTTTCTTCAAAATATGTCTTTTCTTCAGACATATGAATATTTGGTGCCTGGGAAGTCTTTTCTTCTTCCATTTCCTGATGAATGACACTCTTTGATGCAGTATTTGATCTTAGAGGTACTCGATTCACTTCTTCGACTTCCTTTGCAGAGTCGTAAATATTAATATTTAACTCATTCATGTCATCAGAAGCAGTATTTTTTTCTTCTAGCTTTGTATCAAAGGTAACTCCAGAAGCTTTCAGCTCTACACGTGGCTTTTTTTCTTCCATTTGAGCAATGCGTTTTGCCTCTCTTTGACGCTCTTCTTTTTCTCTTTGAATTTCTTCACGTCTCAGTTCTCTTTGTTTTTGTTTTTCTTTTCTTCGCATTTCATTGCGAATTTTTTGATGTTTTGATTTATTCTCCAAAAACTTAAAAGCTGATTTTTCTGTAATAAGTACAATAGAAATAATCATACCAATAACATCAATAACATAGGCTCCCACCAGTCCGAAGCCATTTACCAGCATGTATGCCAGACCACCTCCAAAGAAGCCGCCTCCGCTTTTATTCTCAAATCCATAAGCATAAGCTAGCGTTGGTGCAATTACATTATCTTTTCGAATTAGCAAGTCCATAAAGGTAATTAAAAACAAAAACAAAAAGCCTACAGAAACTACCTTTGCTACTGCCACTTGATTTTCTTTATTAGATACCAAAAAGAAAACACAAAATACAAGAGCAAATGGAAACATATAGGAAAGTACACCAAAAAGGCCAAAGAAAAATCGACTGACGCTATCGCCAATAATTCCTCCAAAGCCTAAATCTCCTAGAAATAGTAAAATACTAACAGCTAAAGTTACCCATAAAATAACCTCAGAAGATACTACACTATTCGTAGCCTGCACTTCTACATTTTTCTTTAAGGCACTCTTTCCCTGTTGTTTTTTTGCCTGTGACTTCTTAGTTGTATTTGTTTTCTTTTTTGTTGTATTACTCTTTTTCCCTTTCGCTTGGGTTGCCATGAAAAATCTTCCTTATCTTTAAAATTTACGTTTGGCCATATCATCCCAAAATAGCAAACTTTACCGTGACTAATATATCATAATTTATAAGAAAAGTCATTATATAAAACACCAAATATTGTATTTCCATCACCAGAAAGCAACTATATATCGCAAAAAAAGAGGTTGCCTAAGCAACCCCTTTTATTTCCATTAAAATCCAATCAGGTATTTATATAATCCTTCATACTGGAACTTGGATGCAGACCAGGAATAATCTTTTTGCATTCCTCTTTCTACCATTTTATTCCACTGAGCTTTTTTCTCAAAATA
>JAIKXK010000116.1 GCA_024684155.1 Lachnospiraceae bacterium
GCAATTCCTATGATGCTTTTTTACAGTAAGGTAGAGAAATTTGGAATGATTACGATTATGTCCGTTCTAATTGCGATTATTATGTTTGTAACAGGAATGGGATTTTTAGGAGCACCGCTTATTATTCTGGTAGGATTTGTGGCAGATCTTATTGCAAAAGCAGGTGGATATAAGAATTTTAAGATGATTGTCATTAGTTATGGGGTTTTTTGTATGTGGATTTGTGCTAATTATTTTCCGGTAATTGTAACAGCTGAATCTTACAGACAGGATCTTATTGATGGTGGTTTTTCAGCCGAGTATGCAGATAATCTGTTTAGAGCTATTAACTATAAGACAATTGCAATACTTCTTTTAGCATGTGTATTGTTTGGATTTATAGGAGCATTTCTTGGAAAGGCTGTTGTGAAAAAGCATTTTGAGAAGGCAGGCATTGTTTAATGGAAATACGACTGGATCCAAGGACAAAACTGTACATGGTTTTGGCTGTATCAGCAATCGTTATGATGAGCGCTACAACAACTCTTTTATGGATTGTCAGAATTATCGTAACAATGATTCCAATTACACTTTTGATAGCAGAGAAACGCTATGCCAGCGCATTGCGTTTCTTTGTCCTGTATGTAGTTGCCATGATTTTAACATTTTATTTTCTCTCAATAGATTCTACAGGGATGATTAAGGCATTACTGACAGGGTACTGTGGGATTGTAGTACAATTTATGCCAGCAATGATAACGGCATGGTACGTGGTTAGAACAACGAGAATTGATGAATTTATGTCTGCTATGCAGAAGATGCATGTTCCAGATTGTATAACTATTTCGCTGGCAGTGGTCATGCGCTTTTTCCCTACCATCAAAGAGGAGTATGCATCCATTAGTGATGCAATGAAAATGAGGGAAATATCCTTGGCGGAAGGGAATATCATGAAGATGCTGGAGTACAGGATGATTCCGCTATTGTTTTCCTGTGTAAATATAGGAGATGAGATGTCTGCTGCGGCTATTACAAGAGGACTTGGAGGAGAAGTAAAAAGAACAAGTGTGGTAGAACTGAGGATGAGTGCAGCTGATTATATTTTAATTATTGGCTTTACTGTTGCAACTATAGTGTTTGTGTTCTTTAAATATGTGAAATGATGAATAATATTGTAGAAATTAAGAATGTAAGTTTTCGTTACAAGGGATCCGATGAGGGATTGCTAAAAGATGTGTCTTTGAGTGTTAAACAGGGAGAAACACTTCTTCTTTGTGGTGCTTCAGGCTCTGGGAAAACTACGTTAATAAGACTTATGAATGGGCTGATACCACATTATTATCCTGGAGAGTTAAAAGGAAGGGTGAGTGTAGCCAATCGTGATATAAGTAAAATCCAGCTTTTTGAACTATCTGGTATAGTTGGGACAGTTTTTCAGAATCCAAGAAGTCAATTCTTTTCTGTAGATACGGACGGAGAGATTGTATTTGGACCGGAAAACATTGGCCTTGATCCATCAGAGATAAAAAAACGCTTTGATTTGGTAGTAGACGAGATGAATTTGGAGAAGCTTCTTAGAAGAAGTCTATTTGAACTTTCAGGGGGAGAAAAGCAAAAGATTGCTTGTGCATCGGTTTCTGCTTTACTTCCAGATGTGATACTTTTGGATGAGCCTTCATCGAACCTCGATTGGAATGCCATTGAAGAATTGAAGGAAGCAATAAAGAATTGGAGAAAGCAAGGGAAAACAATTATAGTTTCTGAGCATAGACTGTGGTATTTAAAAGAAATAATAGATCGAGTTATATACATGGATGATGGTAATATCGCTGATGAGTGGACGGGAAAAGAATTTTTTGGATTCTCTGATGACAGGATTAGAAAATTAAAACTAAGACCGGTACGAATAGATAAGAAGTATATAGCAAAATTCAAAGAAGTGTTACAGGTGGGAAATATAGAAGAGAATACCGATAAGGAGATACAGGGGATATCACTTAAGGATTTTTATTTTTCCTATCAAAAACGACCATACTTTATAAGAAGGAAAAAACTAACCCAGGAAGATACAGAGATACTTAGTTTAAATGTACCTGAACTTACGATTCCTAAAGGAACTGTTGTGGGAGTTGTTGGCAGGAATGGTACAGGGAAATCTACCTTTTTGAGATGTGTTTGTGGGCTTGAAAAAGATTGTCATGGAACAATAGTTTCTGATGGTGTGACGTATGCAGGGAAAAATAGAATAGGACTGAGTTATATGGTAATGCAGGACGTTAATCATCAGTTATTTACAGATAGTGTTGAAGCTGAAGTCCTTCTATCTATGAAAAATGAGGATAAAAATAAGTGTGAAAGAATACTGGATTCTCTTGGCCTTTTGGAGTTTAAGGATAAGCATCCTATGGCTTTATCCGGCGGACAAAAACAACGTGTTGCCATTGCGTCGGCCATAGCAGCAGATGCAAAAATTCTTTTGTTTGATGAACCAACATCAGGACTGGACTATTCGCATATGGTAAAAGTAGCTGAACTTTTAAGGAGATTGGCTGATGAAGGAAGAACAGTGCTTGTTTCAACCCATGATTCAGAGCTGTTAGAATTGAGCTGCGATTACGTACTTTCTATTCATCATGGAAAGGTAACAAACTTTGAAAAAAATCAAAAGTCAAAACAATTGCCATTTATGGAATCTCAGAATATTGACATGAAAAAAATATGTTCATAAAAATAGTTGTAATTGCAT
>JAIKXK010000162.1 GCA_024684155.1 Lachnospiraceae bacterium
TACTATCGCCTATATTTTAGGTAACTACTCTATGTCGGTAATTGACTCTGGTGTTGGCGTGTTAAATATGCATGCGCCATGGGAAATTATTAGTAAGGTAGATTTATATGAATCATTCAGAGGATATTGTTCTTTCTTAAAGAATGCATAAAGTATGAATAATCAAGTAGAGAATCAATTAAAAGAAATTATAAAAAAAGGATTGCTAAAAGTAGGAGAGCCTATGAAGTTACATACCACCTTTCGTATTGGTGGAAAGGCAGACTACTATGTTGAACCTGTATATGAAGAAGTGAAACCTTTATTTTCTTTTTTAATGGAGAATAACATCCCTTATACCCTAATTGGAAATGGTAGTAATCTACTAGTTTCCGATGAGGGAATAGAGGGCGTGGTGGTTTCTTTTGGCACAAATCTTAGCGAGATAGAACTAGATGGAAATATGATTTGTGCTCAGGCAGGAATTTTACTTTCAAGATTAGGTGCTTTTGCCTTGGAACACTCCCTGGCGGGATTGGAGTTTGCATCGGGAATTCCTGGAACCTTGGGAGGAGCCATTTCAATGAATGCAGGAGCCTATGGTGGTGAAATGAAGGACGTTGTCCGTTTTGTCACTGTGCTGGAAAAGGGTGAGGTGAAACGCTATTCTGGTAATGAAATGGAGTTTTCTTATCGCCATAGTAGAATTCTAGGAAGCGATAGCATTGTCCTATCAGTGGAGATGGAATTAAAAGAAGGAAACCCTTCTGAAATACAAGGTCTAATGAAAGAATTAAATCAAAGAAGAGTAGATAAGCAACCTTTAAACTTCCCTAGTGCAGGAAGTACCTTTAAGAGACCAGAAGGATATTTTGCTGGTAAGTTAATTGAAGATGCTGGGTTAAAGGGCTACACCGTAGGTGGCGCACAGGTATCAGAAAAGCACAGTGGATTTGTAATTAATATTGGTGGTGCTACATCAAAGGATGTTTGTCAGTTGATTTCTGATGTACAAAGAATCGTGAAAGAAAAATTCGATGTAGAATTAGAACCTGAAGTTCGTTTAATAGGAAGGTTTTAGTATGAAATTAATTATTCTTACCGGTATGTCCGGAGCAGGAAAGCATACTGCTTTTAAAACCTTAGAAGATATGGGCTATAACTGTGTGGATAATTTGCCTATTCCCTTGTTGAAAAGTTTTGTTGAGCTGGCTTGGAAAAATGAAGCTGAAACAAACAAAGTAGCAGTTGGGATAGATGTTCGTTCCGGCGAGTCTATGGAAAAGGTGGAAGAAACCTTAAATGAAATAGAAGCGGATGGAAAAGACTTAAGTATCGTATTTTTGGATGCTGAAGATGATGTGTTGATTGCCAGATATAAAGAGACAAGACGAAATCATCCTTTAGCCATAGGGGAAAGCCTTTATGATGGCATTGCTATGGAACGGCAGCAGGTAGCTTTCTTAAAAGAAAGAGCGGATTATGTCATTGATACAACCCATTTATTAACCAAAGATTTAAAGGCAGAACTTCGAAAAATATTTCTAGAACATGAGGATTTTCAAAGTTTATTTGTAACGGTGATGTCTTTTGGATATAAGTATGGAATTCCACAGGATGCAGACTTAGTGTTTGATGTACGATTCCTTCCGAATCCCTACTATGTTCAGGAACTTCGTCCCATGACAGGAAATGATAAACCAATTCAGGACTATGTTATGAATAATGATATAGCTGAAGAGTTCTCAAAAAAACTTATGGATATGATACGGTTTTTAATTCCAAGATATATCGAAGAAGGAAAGACGCAGCTTGTAATTGCCGTTGGTTGTACAGGAGGAAAACACCGTTCCGTTACAGTGGCCAATGAAATCTATCAAAACCTTCTGGGAAAAGAAGGTGGATATGGCATTCGAATCGAACACAGAGATATAGATAAGGATCGAAAGAGAGGAAAGTAATGTCCTTTTCTCAAGATATAAAAAAAGAACTTTTCCCTATAATTCCAAAGCCTAGACATTGTTTAATCGCTGAACTTTCAGCACTTGTTACAATTCTTGGAAGAATAGAGAAAGAATGCTTTTGCATAGAGACGGAAAATGAGGAATTAAAAAGAAAATACTTTACTTTGCTAAATAAAACGATTAGTATAAGTGAGTGTGACGATATGCTTTCGAAGGACGCTACAGAAGAGTTGTTTGCAATGCTAAAAATTAAGGACAGCTTAGAGGTGGACGGTCTGTTGGTTCAGCAAATGTGTTGCAAAAAAGCATTTATACGAGGCGCATTTTTATCTGCAGGATCTATTAGTGATCCGAAAAAAAGCTATCATTTTGAGATTGCGGTCTCTAGTGAAGCTTTAGCAAATCAAATAAAATCAGTCATTGATTTTTTTGAAATAGATGCTAAAATCGTAGAGCGTAAGCAGCAATTTGTTGTATATGTAAAAGAAAGTAATCAAATCGAGGATTTGCTTGCTTTAATGGGAGCCAATGTTGCGTACTTGAATTTTGAAAATGTTCGTATTGAAAAAGAAATGCGAAATTCCATAAATCGTCAGGTCAATTGTGAGACGGCAAATATTGGTAAAACGGTATCTGCTGCTTATCGACAATTAGAGGATATAAGGCTGATTGAGGAGAAGAGAGGCCTTTCGTCACTGCCGAAAAACTTACAGGAAATTGCAATACTACGAAGAGAACATCCTGATATGGCCCTAAAGGATTTGGGGAATCTTTTAGATCCGCCAGTTGGAAAATCAGGAGTGAATCATCGGTTACGTCGTATTGGGGAGATTGCAAAATCAATCCGCACGTAAATTAGGAGGAATTGTTATGAAGAGAGATGTTGTCATTCAGATGAACAATACTATGGAGGCAACACCAATTGCACATTTGGTTCAGCTAGCTAATCAGTTTGAAAGTCGCGTTTACTTTGAAATGGATACAAAAAGAGTAAATGCAAAAAGTATTATGGGAATGATGAGTTTGGTGCTGTCTACTGGCACAACCGTTACTATTGATGCTGAGGGAAGTGATGAAGATAAGGCAATTAATGCTATGGAGAATTTCCTTACAACCTAAAACAACAATAGAGAGATGACTATGGGAAAAAAATTACTGTTTATTTACAATCCACATTCTGGAAAAGGAATGATTAAACAGAATCTTTCAGATATTATGGATTGCTTAATCAAGGCAGATTTTGAAGTTACAATATATGCGACACAGGCACAAGGCGATGCCGTAAATAAATGTCGCGAGGAAGCCAAAAATTTTGACCGAATTGTGTGTTCTGGTGGAGATGGAACCCTAGATGAGGTGGTGACTGGTGTTATGGAATCAGAGCATCATCTTCCGATTGGATACATTCCAGCTGGAAGTACCAACGATTTTGGTAATTCTTTGGGCATAAATAAAGAAATGCTTTCAGCAGCTAAGATTGCAGCAGGAGAGCATTCTTTTTTGTGTGATGTAGGTCGTTTTGGCGAGGACTATTTTGTGTATGTTGCAGCTTTTGGAATATTTACAGAGGTATCCTATGCAACAGATCAGAATCTAAAAAACATGTTAGGCCACGCAGCCTATATTCTAGAAGGTGTTAAACAACTTTGGGATATTCCATCTTTTCGCATGTTGGTAGAACATGATGGAAATATTTTCTATGACGAATTTATCTACGGAATGGTGACAAATACTATGTCTGTAGGTGGATTTAAGGGCATTATTCCGGGAAACATAGAATTAAATGATGGACTGTTTGAAGTGACATTAATTCGAACACCAAAAAATCCAATAGAGTTAAATGAAATATTGGCCTTTTTGACTGGAATTGCCAAGGACACAGAATTGGTGTATTCCTTTAAAACCAGTCAGGTGAAGTTTACCTGTAATGAAAAAGTACCTTGGACGCTAGATGGTGAGTACGGCGGAGAACCGGAAAGTGTAGTGATTAAAAATATCCCAGAGGGTATGGAAATCATGGTTGAATAGGCTTCCGATTTAAGATATAATTGAAAGCGGAAATCTTGCGGGATAAGCCCGTATTGATATTATCCTTCTTTTTATAGAGGGGGAAAGAATGGAGGAAACTTTATATGTTAGTATCTGCAAAAGAAATGTTAGACAAAGCAAAAGCTGGACACTATGCTGTTGGTCAGTTCAATATCAACAACCTTGAGTGGACAAAAGCTATTTTACTTACAGCTGAAGAGTGTAAGTCACCTGTAATCTTAGGTGTATCTGAAGGTACAGGAAAGTACATGACAGGATTTAAGACTGTAGCTGCTATGGTTAAGGCTATGGATGAATCTCTTGGAATTACAGTACCTGTTGCTCTTCACTTAGATCATGGTACATACGAAGGAACAAAGGCATGTATCGAAGCTGGATTTACTTCAGTTATGTTTGATGGTTCTTCATATGACATCAACGAAAACGTTGAAAAGACAAAAGAATTAGTTGAACTTTCACACAAGAATGGTATTTCTATTGAAGCTGAAGTTGGTTCTATCGGTGGAGAAGAAGACGGAGTTGTAGGAATGGGCGAATGTGCTGATCCTGATGAATGCAAGATGGTTGCTGATCTTGGCGTTGATATGCTTGCAGCTGGTATCGGTAATATTCATGGTGTTTATCCTGAAAACTGGGCTGGTCTTTCCTTTGAAACTTTAGATGCTATTCAGCAGAAGACAGGAGCTATGCCTTTAGTACTTCATGGTGGTACAGGTATTCCTGATGATATGATCGCTAAGGCAATTTCTCTTGGTGTATCAAAGATTAACGTTAACACTGAATGCCAGTTGGTATTTGCAGATGCTACAAGAAAATATATTGAAGCTGGTAAGGATCAGCAGGGTAAGGGATTCGATCCTAGAAAACTTCTTGCACCTGGTACTGATGCTATCAAAGATAAAGTAAAAGAGAAGATGGAATTATTTGGTTCTGTTGGAAAAGCATAAATATTGCTTACTTTAGAGAAATTAAGGGGGTGCCTAATTTGGCACCCTTTTTTTAAGAAAAAATATAGAAAAGGATAGTCACAATGGACAAAGATTATTTTAATGTTGCGGACATTTTCGGCGAGAATGTTTTTAATGATGCTACCATGCAGGAGCGTCTTCCTAAAAAAACTTATCAAAAGTTAAAGGAAACCATTCGCCAGGGAAAAGAATTGGATTTGGAAACAGCAGATGTGGTAGCTCATGAAATGAAAGAGTGGGCTATTGAAAAGGGCGCAACTCACTATACCCACTGGTTCCAGCCATTAACAGGTGTTACTGCAGAAAAGCATGATTCTTTCATTTCTGCTCCAAAGGAAAATGGAAAAGTGTTAATGAGCTTTTCTGGTAAGGAATTGATTAAGGGTGAGCCTGATGCTTCTTCCTTCCCTTCAGGTGGTCTTCGTGCTACGTTTGAAGCCAGAGGATATACAGCATGGGATCCAACGTCCCCGGCTTTTGTACGTCAGGATGCAGCAGGGGCAACACTTTGTATTCCTACAGCATTTTGCTCTTATACAGGGGAAGCCTTAGATCAAAAGACACCTTTGCTTCGTTCTATGGAAGCAATTAATAAGCAGTCCATTCGACTTTTAAGATTATTTGGAAACACTACATCCCAGCGTGTAACACCTTCTGTTGGTGTAGAGCAGGAGTATTTCCTCATAGATAGAGAAAACTTCCTTGCAAGAAAGGATTTGGTTTATACCGGACGTACCTTAATTGGAGCTATGCCTCCAAAGGGTCAGGAAATGGATGATCATTATTTCGGAGCAATCCGTGAGCGTATTGCAGCCTTTATGAAGGATGTTAACGTTGAATTATGGAAGCTGGGTGTATCTTCTAAGACTCAGCATAATGAGGTTGCACCAGCACAGCATGAACTTGCTCCTATTTATACGGAAGCAAATGTAGCTGTAGACCATAACCAGTTGATTATGGAAACTTTAAAAAAGGTTGCTTATCGTCATGGACTTCAGTGTTTATTACATGAGAAACCTTTTGCAGGAGTCAATGGTTCCGGAAAACATGATAACTGGTCTTTGGTATCTGATGATGGAATTAACCTTTTAGAGCCAGGAAAAACACCTCATGAAAACGTACAGTTTTTATTGGTGCTTTGCTGTATCTTAAAGGCAGTGGATGAGCATGCAGATCTATTAAGAGAATCTGCTGCGGATGTTGGTAATGATAACCGTTTAGGTGGAGACGAAGCACCACCATGTATTATTTCTGTTTATTTAGGTGAACAGTTACAGGATGTATTGGATCAGTTGATTCGTACGGGTAGCGCAGATCACAGTATCTCTGGTGAAAAGTTGGATACAGGTGTTACTACCTTGCCTGACTTTTTAAAGGATGCTACAGATCGAAATCGTACATCACCTTTTGCCTTTACAGGAAATAAGTTTGAGTTCAGAATGGTTGGTTCTGAAGACTCTGTTGGTGAACCTAATATTGTACTTAATACCATTGTTGCACAGGCGTTTTCAGAGGCGTGCGATGAACTTGAAAAAGCAGATGACTTCAACTTAGCAGTTCATGATATGATTAAGCGTCTTGCAAAGGAACATCAGCGTATCGTATTTAATGGTAATGGATATTCTCCAGAATGGGCTAAAGAAGCGGAAAAGAGAGGTTTATCTATCATTAATAATATGTTAGATGCTATTCCTGCTTTGGTTTCGGATAAATCAGTTGCTTTATTTGAAGAGTTTAATGTATTTACAAAAGCAGAGCTTGAATCTCGTGCAGAAATTGAATATGAAATCTATGCAAAGAAACGTAATATAGAAGCAAGGGTTATGATTGATATTATTCGTAAACAAATCATACCAGCAACGATTCGATATACAACTGTTTTAGCAGAGTCTGTAAATCAGGTACGTGCTGCTGCAGATGCAGCTGATGTAAGTACTCAGGTAGAGATGCTTACAGAGGTATCTTCTTGCTTAAAAGAAGCAAAAGAAAAATTAATTGAATTAGAAAACCATGAAGCAAAGGGTGTAACTATTTCTGATATAAAGGAAAGAGCATTTTATTACAGAGATTATGTTCTCCCTTCTATGGAGGCTCTTCGCAAGCCGGTAGATCGTCTGGAAATGCTTGTAGATAAGTCTATGTGGCCAATGCCTTCTTACGGCGATATGATTTTTGAAGTTTAATTGTTTTTTATAGCAATAAAAATGTCCTATCCGATTTGGATAGGACATTTTGTTTTATAAGAGTCTTTATTCTTCCACTGATAAATCAGAATCTTCACTTTCTTCTGTAGAAGAATCTTCAGAGGAGGTATCACTACTTTCGGAATCATCACTAGATTCTTCAGAAGTCTCAGTATCTTCCTCTTCCGTTTCGGTTTCACTATCTTCCTTTTCTTCCTTAGCCTTTTCTTCCTCTTCTTTTTCTGCAGCCTCAGCAGCTTCTTTGCTATGAGTTGTACAGATTTGTGATAAGAACTCATCTGTGAGCAAATAAGGAGTATCAGCGGTACCTTGACTACCGCCTACAATGTAAACCCCGGTAGAGGTATTGGTACAGTATTCATTGGCAATCATGCCTGAATCATTACAAATTGTAGCGGATACATGATGGTCACAGGTTTCTGTAGGTTGTGTTCCTTCGGCGAAGTATTCAGTGTATACCATAGAACCTCTAGGGTCACAGTTACATACACCATCTACTGGTAAAAGTCCAGATTTTGAACAAACAGCAACCTGAACAATGCCACTTGGTTTTGTAAAGTCTTTGTATTCTAAGTTTTCGTGAATTCGAGACATTACCTCGCGCCAAATATTCTTAGAGTAAACAGTACTTGACTGAGGGGAGTTATCATCGTAGCCACCCCAAATGGAAGCGGTGTAATATGGGGTATAACCACAGAAGACAGTGTCTCGATCCTTTGTAGTAGTACCTGATTTACCAGCAACTGCCATATTTGAAATGTTGGCTCTCGTACCGGTTCCACTTGTCATTACATCTTCCATGGCATTTGTTAAAAGCCATGCTGTAGTATCTTTTAATACTTCGGTAGAAGTATTTGTGGTGTTATCTAATAAGACATCTCCATTGTAGTCTAAAACCTGAGTATAGAAGACAGGCTTATTATAATCACCGCTGTTTGCAATGGTTGCGTAAGCAGCAGTTAATTCAAGGTTTGTGACACCATTTGTAATTCCGCCTAAGGCAAGAGCCTGGTTGTTATCACCAGTGTCTAAGGTGCTTATTCCAAATTTTTCAACGTAATCATAACCAAGAGATGTTCCAATTTGAGTCAGGGTCTTAACGGTTACTACGTTAATGGAGTTTGTAATAGCTGTTCGAATATTGGTGAAACCACGATAATTGTTATCGTAGTTTGAAAGTGAAGTTCCATTGGCATAAGTCATTGGGGCATCATCCTGAACAGAAGCTAAAGTTAAACCTCCGGCATCAAGAGCAGGTGCATAGGCAGCTAATACCTTAAAGGTTGAACCGGGCTGACGAGTAATACCAGTAGCACGGTTTAGTGTTTTGCTTCCTGCTTTATCACCACGACCACCAACAAGGGCTACGACATAACCGGTTGATTGATCCATAACAGTCATTGCAGCCTGAGGCTGTAATGTAAAGATAACGGATTCGCCAGATTCAGAAATGGTATCTCCCTCTTCCATAAGTTCAGCCTTGTAAGCGTCTATAGCGGCCTGGGCTTCTTCTTCAGAATTAAAGTTGATGGAGTAGCTCGAATCCTTTGACTGATAGTAGGATAACATGGTTTGTTCACTATAGTTTTCATAAGTACCGTCAGCCTTTGTAATTGTTAGACGGTAGGTAAAGGAAACCTTTGCATCAGTGGCATAGTTATCAGTATTATTGATTTCTTCCTCCACAATACTTTGAATGTCTGAATCCTGTGTAGAGTAAATGGTTAATCCGCCGGAATATAGCTTTTGATAGGCTTCGGTTTCGGTATAACCTTTTTGTTCCATTAAATCATCAATGACCTGGTCCGTTAAGGCATCTACAAAGTAGGAAGTAGAAGAAGTATCGATTTCATTGTTAATAATTTGAATTCGGTCATATACATCATCTTCTAGGGCTTCGTTGTACTCGGCTTCCGTAATATAACCCTGGTCTAGCATATTCTGTAGAACCTTCTTGCGACGTTTTGCATTTTCGTCTGGGTTTGTAATTGGATTATACTTTGATGGGTTTTGTGTAATACCTGCAATAACGGCTGCTTCGGAAAGAGTTAATTCACTAACATCCTTATTGAAGTAACGCTCGGAAGCTGCCTGAACACCTAAGGTATTTTGTCCCAGGTTAATGGTGTTTAAGTAGTTTTCGAGGATTTCATCCTTAGAGGTAACTTTTTCTAACTGAATAGCTAAGTACTGCTCTTGAATTTTACGATCTATTCTTTCTTTTAAAGTAGTTTCGCTTGTCCAGGTAGTAAAGTAGTTATTCTTTAATAACTGCTGAGTAATAGTGGATGCACCCTGAGAGGCTTGTGATCCGCTGAAAATATTTACAATATCAACGGCCACTGCACGAATGATACCCTGAATATCGATACCGTTGTGGTCATAGAATCTGGAATCTTCAATGGCAACAAAGGCATGTTGTAAGTCTTCTGGAATTTGTTCCAAAGAAACATATTCACGGTTTGCTCCAGAGGATGCCAGGTTTTCGATTTCATTTCCATCATTGTCATAAATGGTGGTGGAAAATCCTTCTGGGGATATATCAATGGTTGAAACGTCAGGCAGTTTGTTGATAAGGCTTGTTACATAGAAGGCCGCGGCCCCAAGACCAACAACTGCTATAATTGCAATGCATATTAATAATGTCTTTACAAAGGATATTCCGATTTTTTTTCGAGCTTTGGCTTTCTTATTAGATAAGGAAGCTTTATTTTTTTTCAAATTTTTTTTGCCGTAATTCATAAAATCTCCTTTTACACATAGATATAAAGATTATAGCAGAAAGTAAAAGGATTATAAAGGTAATCTCCAATGTGGAATTTTTTGCGGGGATTCTATATAATGACCTGTATGGAATATGAAATTTTAAAAAATGGTGAAGGAAAATTTACAGAGAAAAAGTCTGTGTTTATAGCTGCTGTGGCCACCGCTAGAAGTGAAGAGGAAGCCCTTTCTTTTATTGGGGCAAAAAAGAAAGAACACTATGATGCCAGACATAACTGCTTTGCTTATGTAATTGGGGACAATGATGAAATTATTCGCTCTTCTGATGATGGAGAACCAAGTGGAACTGCTGGCCGCCCCATGTTAGATGTTATTACGGGTCATCATTTACATAATGTAGTTGTGGTGGTTACCAGGTATTTTGGCGGTGTACTTTTAGGAACCGGTGGGTTGGTTCGAGCATATACAAAAGCTACAGAGGCTGGTATAGAAGATAGTGTACTTTTAGAACGATGTAAGGGAAAACCTTTAAGTATAGGAATGGATTATACTT
The DNA here is from genome assembly GCA_024684155.1 of Lachnospiraceae bacterium. Lineage (GTDB taxonomy): Bacteria > Bacillota > Clostridia > Lachnospirales > Lachnospiraceae > JAILEN01. The sequence continues at coordinate 10,442 of JAIKXK010000162.1, forward strand.
TGCTTGGGAAGATTCAGTACATCTTAAAAGAGAATGAGATATTTGTGGAAGATACAATCTATGATGCGAATGTAACCATAAAGGCTTATGTGGAGACAGAACTAGTAGACTCGCTGAATAAAGAACTGATAAATCAAAGTGGTGGAAAAGTATCCCTTGAATGGGGAGATGAGTGTAATTATGGCATTTCAGAAGGGAAACTGCTTTTGTTTTAATTATTGCAATTATAGTGAATTAAAAGCTTTGACATATAAGCTTCTAATTCCTCAGGTGTGGCAGTACATCCTTCTTCACAAAAGCTTCTTGTAATTCCAGTCAGTCCTCCAGCCAAAACATTATTCATATAGAGGCATGATTGATTACAGGAAGTGATAAAAGTTTCGTAAATGCTATGGTAGAGCAGATGGAAAATATCATTATCCAATAAAAGTTTAAAATAATCTTTATTGTTTACGATAAAATGAGCAAATCCTCGACAGAATTCCTCAAAGGGAATGGAACAGTCGGGGGTTTTGTTTACTTGTTTGGTATCATAATAGAAGTTTTGTATGGAAAAAATCACTACATTTTCTTTTGAACTAAAGAGACTGTAGAAGGTCTGACGTGAGATACCAGCTTCTTTGCATAATAAACTGATGCTCACATCAGAAAAAGCCATTTCATTTAATAGTGAAGACATAGCTTTGGCAATTTGAATTTGTGATGATATAGCTGTTTTATTTTTTCCGTTATACATATCCTTATTTTCCTTCGAAATAATCCTTTAATTTCTCAATTGGAACGGGTTTGGCATATTTATATCCCTGAATATAATCGAAACCATGTTTAATACAGAAGTTCTTTTGGTCATCTGTTTCTACACCTTCTACTAAAGGAGAAATATTACTTCCCTTTAACATGTGAATAATGGATAATACCACATCTTCTGTATTGGAATCTGTCATTGCTTTATATAGGATGCTTTTGTCAAATTTAACCGTATGGAAATCTCCAGAGGTTAATCGTTCAAAGTTAGAATATCCGGTACCAAAATCATCTAGATAAAAATGAATCCCTTCATCACTTAAGGTTTGCATATTATCTGCAACGGAATCATAGTTTTCATAGACAGAGCTTTCTGTAACTTCCAGTCTGATTTTGTGTGGATCAATTTCATTATCCTCAATAATTTGCATCAAATCATCGGTCATGGATTTAACAGATAATTCCATAGGAGAACAATTCACTGTAATACAGTCAAAGTTGTATTCTCCCATTTTTTTTATCTCCTTACATACCTTATTTAAGATGATACAGGTGAGTGGATGAATACAATGACTTTCTTCTGCAATGGGAATAAAGGTTCCAGGATAAAGAATGTTACCATCAATTTCTAATCGCATAAGAGCTTCGGCGCTTAAAAACTTTTCTTTTTTTACAGAAAAGATTGGCTGTGCATAGGCAAGTACTCTAGGATCATTATAGTCTTTTCTGTCCCTAATATCTTCTAGAGCAAGGTGTACTCTGTAGTATTCCATAAACTCTGTCATTTCAGAGTTACCTGCAAATAGAAGTTCGTTTTTTGCATCATCGGACATTTTATTTTGCAGGAAAGAATAGTAGTGCTGTAAAATATCCAAGTTTCGCAAGAAGGGATGATGACTAATACAAACAGCTTTAAAATAGGCTGGTAAATAATCATATCCACTAGGATGGCTAATGATATCAATGACAGCATCGAAATATTCTCTTGCAGTAATGTTTTCATTTAAATAAGTAAATGCAGCATAGGTACTTGTGGAAATGCGATAAGCATAGCTCCTGGAACAAATACGTTCTGTGCGGCCTGCAATATCAGATATTAAATTGTGGATGGTAGATTCCTGAAGAACAAAATTTGTTTTTTCTAACTGTGGAATAGAAATAAATACAACTACAAATTTTTTGTTCTTCTTAATAGAAGCGGAAATTTTCGTATTTAAAGGGTCACCATTTTGAGTTCCTGTTTCCTCATCATAAGGATTGCTATGGAATAAAAGATAACAAGCCATAAAGGGAATGGTATAGGTTAGACTAATAAAAATTGAGGTGGAAAGGAATAACTGCAGAACCAGGGTTCCAAAAAGGAAGACAGAAAAAATCTGCATACTTAAAAGGATTACCTTAGGTAGTTTGTTTCTGTTTAAAAAAGTAAGTAATTGAACGATGAAACAAGCAGCAATACCAAAGCAGGAACAAAACATAATAAAACGTTGCAATAAAACGGCATCATTAATAAATGGATTGTGAAAACCGTGGATAATGGCAAAGTAAATAAAACCAATTAAACCATATAATCCGGCAAAGATTAGAGCGCTTATTAAGGAAGGACGTCGAAATTTTGATCCATGAGCCAGGTAATATAAATAGGTAAGAATCAAGTTGACGATGGTAATATAGCAAACTCCATAAATAATAAATGCTAAAAAAATTAAAGTATGACTGTGAGGACGATTGAAACTGACATTATAGCCAATATATAAAAGGACAATGCTTCCAATCATTCCCACTATAATGCCGATAAAATTGATAAAATACCCAAGAGTTTTTCTAGGGTTTGAATATAGCATAAAAAATAAAACCAAACATCCTAATGTGATGCTGGATATTTCTCCATAAACATTAATAACCATACTTTAATCTTTTTAGCATTTATTATTTATGGAGTTTGCTATATTACCATCGTCAACTTGATTCTTACCTATTTATATTACCTGGCTCATG
>JAIKXK010000194.1 GCA_024684155.1 Lachnospiraceae bacterium
CTGTAAAAAAGCCTGGCGAATGATCCACTCACCCATGGAATACATAATTCCCATTCTCTCTGCAATCGGAATAAATTCATTTGGTGGCACGTAACCTAACTCTTCATCCTTCCAGCGAAGAAGTGCTTCCATTCCAATGAGTTTTCCTGTTTCTGCCTCTAATTGTGGTTGATAGTAAAGTTCTAATTTTTCATCATAATCAAGGTCTTGAAGTTTGCTTTCAATCATCTGATTCTTTTGAAGTCTTGGCATAATATCAGCATCAAAAAAGGCAAAGGTAGAGGTGCTGGCATTTGCCTTATTTGTACTTCGTACCGTATCCATACAACTAAAAATATGTTCAAAATCATTGGTATCATCTGGATAAACCGCTCCACTAATGCGGAAGGTAACCCGAAGAATTTTTCCATTGATTTCATATGGACGATCCAAAATATTTACAAGATAATCCGCAAATCGAGCCACATCAACATCATGAGTCTCATCTTCACAAGCTACAAAAAACTGGGAACCGTCAATTCGATAAGCACTAATTCCAGCATCTTCTATTCCAAGTAATCTTCGACCAATCTCAAGTAAAACACTGTCAGCTCCCTTTGTTCCATAGGTATTATTAATCATCCGGAAAAAATTAATATCAATGGAATAAATCAAAAGTCGTTTATCTTTTTTCACAGAAAAATAATCTTCGCTATAACGATCCCAGGCACGACGATTTTTAAGGCCTGTCTGAATATCTAAAACTGAAACGCTCTCAAGTTTTTCGTTTACCTCTGTTAATTCCCTTCCCTGCTGTACAATTAACTTTTCATTTAATTCATTTACTTCTAATATTTTACTAATTAAAAAATAAGATAAGGAACTAATTAATATGATGAAAAATCTGCTTAAGGACAGATGACCGATTGCTGCTAAAAGCAGGCCTATCACTAAAACCAAAAAGGCCATGACAATTCCCGGCTTTGAACTATGTCTGGTTTCTTCTTTTTCCGATTTTTCAATAAGACGATAAATTGAGGAGGTAGAATATGCGAGTCCCAAAAGTACAATACTTAATAAAAATAAGGCATCTACTACTGGTCCTCCAGCGTTTCCATCAGTTGCTTCTATCATCATATAACCTATGTCTAAGAGGCCATATAAGAAGAAGCTAAGCATAACCATTAGTCCGTAGAAAGAAAGCTTTCTGGAAGAACGATTTGCAATAATTACCAGGAAGAAAACTATTATAAACATTGCTAGTATGATGCTAATAAAATATTCAATATTTAAGGTCAAAAAAGAAATGCTTTCATGAAACATCATCTCAAAGCAGGCTACCCCTATAATAAAAGTAGCTACTGCAAATACCATGGCATTTGCTACTAATCGTAAAATATCTTTTCTTGTAAATTGAACATAGGAAAAGACCATAAGACCAATGACATACATGTAAGTAGCGATTCGGTATATAGGATCTGAATAGACCACTACTAACTCATCACTTACAAATCCTAAATCATTGAATAGATATACTAAGTCTCCAAGAAACCACATAAATGGTCCTAATGAAATAAAGATAATTGCAACTCGATACTTTGTTTTCGGCACTGCTGCAAGCCCAATACAAATATAAACCAATAATGCACACAAAGGCGAAAGCACATCTGCTGTAAATAAATGATTGGTTCCCAAGCAAATGCAATACATTACCCAGCAAACTATTGCCCCTCCAATAGTTACAATTCTAGATTTTTCATACATAATTATGTCCTCCCCCAGAAACAATACACATGTACCTTATTTCATTGTAACATAAAAAACCCCCGAGGAAACAAAAGATTCCCCGAGGGCAAAATAGAATATGGGTTCTATTTTTTGCATTTCTAATAAGCTTGTATTAAGCTTCTGCCTTCTGAGCCTTAATAGCCTCTGTTAAAGCAGGTACAATCTTATTCAAATCACCAACAAGACCATAGTCAGCTACTTCAAAAATAGGAGCTGTTTCATCTTTGTTGATAGCAATAATAATGTCAGATTCTTCCATACCTGCAACGTGCTGGATTGCTCCAGAAATACCGATTGCAAAGTATACGTTAGGACGTACAGTCTTACCAGTCTGTCCAACCTGTAAGTCCTTAGGCTTCCAACCATTATCTACTACTGCACGTGAGCAAGATACAGTTCCGCCGATTGCATCAGCAAGATCTTCTAATAACTTAAAGTTTTCTTCAGAACCAACACCACGTCCACCAGATACTAAAATCTTAGCTTCCATGATATCAACCTTCTTGCCAACTTCCTTAACAATATCTAAGATTTCAACATATTTGTTGTTCTCTGTTAAATCAGCCTTGTATTCAATGATATCAGCCTTTGCACCCTTTACTGGCTCACATTTTACCATAACACCAGGACGTACTGTAGCCATCTGAGGACGGTTATCAGGACAAGCGATTGTAGCGATTGTGTTTCCACCGAAAGCAGGACGAGTCATAAGTAACTGATTCTTTTTCTGCTTATCTTCTGGTGCATTTAATGGGAAGTTACCAATTTCAAGTGAAGTACAGTCTGCTGTAAGACCAGTCTTAACTCTTGCAGAAACAGTAGGGCCAAGGTCACGACCAATAGCGGTTGCACCAACCAATACGATTTCTGGTTTAAACTCATTGATAACTCCAGCCAAAGCCTGAGCATAAGGCTCTGTACGATAATCTTTCAACTTAGGATCGTCAACAACGATAACATGGTCTGCACCATATTCAGCTAATGTATCAGCCAAATCCTTTACGTCAGAACCAATAAGTACTGCTGTTACGTCAGTTCCTAAATCATTTGCTAATTCTTTACCTTTACCGATTAACTCTAAAGCAACGCCTTCTAATTTGTGGTCAACCTGCTGAGCAAAGGTAAATACTCCCTTATATTCTTCTAAAGACATATTCTTACCACCTTTCTTAGATTACGTGCTTCTCGTTTAATTTTTCCATGATGTACTTAACTGATTCAGTAGGATCTAAGTTAACAGTTTCTCCTGCACCCTTACGAACCTTATCAGATGCCTTAGCGATCTTTGTAGGAGATCCTGCAAGACCGATATCACCATCATCTAAATCCTTTAAGTCATTTCTTCCCCATACGGTAACTTCTTTGTCAAATGCATCGAAAATTCCGCCTGGAGTCATGTAACGAGGTGTAATCTCCTCAGCTAAGCATGTAACAAGTGCTGGCATCTTAGCTTTAAGCTTATGTGTACGGTCATCATACTGACGCTGTACAATAACGCTGTCGCCATCAACTTCTACTTCTGAAGCATAAGAAATTACAGGAATTCCTAAATGCTCACCAATCTGAGGTCCTACCTGAGCGGTATCACCATCGATAGCCTGACGACCGGTAATAATCAAATCATAATCCAAGTTACGGATTCCAGCTGCAATAGTTGAAGATGTTGCCCAAGTATCAGCACCACCTAAGCATCTGTCTGTAATAAGTACTCCCTTGTCAGCTCCCATAGCAAAAGCTTCACGAAGTACTGCATCAGCGTCAGGGATACCCATTGTTACAACAGTAATCTCTGCGCCAGTCTTTTCTTTAATCTGAAGTGCTACCTCTAAACCTGCTTTATCATCAGGGTTCATAACCTTATCCATAGCACCTCTATTCAAGGTTCCATCGGCGTTAAATACTACACCGTTTTTTGTATCCGGAACCTGTTTTACACATACAACGATTTTCATCTAAACGTCCTCCTATTTCAACAAACTTCCGGAAATAACCATTCTCTGTACTTCAGATGTACCTTCGTAAATCTCGGTAATCTTAGCATCACGCATCATACGTTCAACATCGTACTCTCTGGTATATCCATATCCACCATGTAACTGAACAGCCTTAGTAGTAACTGCCATTGCTGCTTCTGCTGCAAATAATTTTGCCTGAGCAGCTTCTACAGAATAAACCTTCTGTGTCTGCTTAGCCATAGCAGCCTTGTAAACCAAGTATTTAGCAGCTTCCATACGTGTAGCCATATCAGCTAACTGGAACTGTGTATTCTGGAAAGCTCCGATAGGACGACCAAACTGTTTTCTTTCCTTAACGAAATCGATTGTGCACTGAAGAGCACCTTCACCAATTCCGAGTGCCTGAGTAGCGATACCGATACGACCACCATCAAGTGTATGCATAGCCATACCAAATCCCTTACCTCTAACACCAAGTAAGTTTTCCTTTGGAATTCTGCAGTCTTCGAAAATTAATTCATAAGTTGCTGAACCACGGATACCCATCTTCTTTTCCTTTGTACCAAATGAGAATCCAGGAGTTCCTTTTTCTACGATAAATGCTGAGAAACGTTTATTCTTACGTCCTCTTGCATCTTCAATTACGTCTGTTACTGCAAAGATAATGTAGATATCAGCGTACTTACCATTTGTGATAAAGCACTTAGATCCGTTCAATACCCATTCATCACCATCTTCAACAGCCTTTGTCTGAGCACCCTGAGCATCAGTACCAGCACCTGGCTCTGTTAAAGCGAAAGCACCAAGCTTTTCAC
>JAIKXK010000214.1 GCA_024684155.1 Lachnospiraceae bacterium
TATTTTCCTCTCGTAGCAATTGCCTGTAAGGAAAGAAACATCCCCTATATATCCTTTTTATATGACAGTCCATATGCCTTTATTTATTCCTACACATTGATGTTTGAAACAAACTATGTATTCTTGTTTGATTCATCATTGGTTGAGGAGTTTCGACGGGGTGGACTAACAAATGTTTTTTATATGAATCTTCCTGGTGTTCCAAATAAAATTGGGAATATGTTAAAGGAGGATTACAATGTAAATCGGATGACATGTGATGTGTCATTTGTAGGTTCTTTGTATCATGAAAAACATAATTTTTATGATCGGATTGACTGGTCAAAAAATCCTTATGTGGAAGGATTTGTACGAGGTCTTATGGATGCTCAAATGAAGGTTAGCGGGTATAATTTTATTGAAGAGTGTCTGCAACCAGATATATTACAGCAGCTTCAGAAGTTGTATCCACTTTATCGGGAAGAAAAAAGTGTTGAAACAGAAGGTTTTCGATTTGCAGATTATGTGATCAATCGAAAAATCACATCCTTAGAAAGAAATGAACTTTTAGATGCTATAGGGAAACGATTTGGCAATACATATAAAGTGAAACTTTTTACCATAGATCAAAATGTAAGTTTTCAGGGGATTGAAAATATGGGGGTGGCAGAATATGAAACGGAAATGCCTTATGTATTCTATCATTCAAAAATAAATTTGAATATTTCGCTTCGAAGTATTAAGACGGGAATTCCTCTTCGCTGCATGGATATTATGGCATCGAAAGGATTTTTATTATCAAATTTTCAAAGTGACTTCTTGTATGACTTTGTTCCGGGAGAGGACTTTGTATACTATGAGAACAAAGAAGATATGTTAGATAAAATTGAGTATTACTTATCCCATGAGAAAGAGCGATTAGAAATTGCAAATAATGGATATGAGAAAGTGAAACAGTATTTTTCGTTGGAGGACGTGTTACAACGAATGCTTGATATTACATTTCAACAAAGAGAAGGAGAATGATTATGTTTTTACCTGAGGTACCTTTTGAAACAGTGGAATCAAATCCACGGGAAAACTTACAGAAATTAAAAAATGGATTGGCTGATTTTGAAAAAATGGGATTTGCTGCTTCATTAAATGAGGATCCTGGTTTATATGCAAAAAGACAACTTGCATTATTACAGGATTTGTTGAATGATCAGGAACTGGCAGCGACTTATGAAAATGAAATCATTGGATTGTTTTTAAAGGAATATTATTTGCGTTCTCTTTTGATGGCTTCTGATTTGTATATGAAAGAGGCTCTGGATATAGGAGCGTTTTTTACTGAATTTAAAAATATGCAGCAGGTAATTCGAGATGTATTTCCTTTCTGGATTGAAAATGATTATTTGTATGGTCTGGGGAAAAACAGATTAAACATTTTTAAATCTGTAAATATTGATTTGCCGGGCGAGAAAGAATTAGATACATTACTAAAAGATGTAGCAATTCTTGGTATGCCTCCGGCAGTAAGTATTGTTATGCCAACCTATAATCGTGGGGAAAAACTACTGAATGTTTTACCTACCATTTTAAATCAAACTTATAAGAACTTTGAACTTATTATTGTAGATGACGGATCCGATGATAACACAAAAGAAATTGTGGAAATGTTTGGAAATCCTAAAATCAAATATATCAAACTAAATCAAAATTCTGGTCAGTCTAAGGCAAGAAATATAGGAATCAAAGAGGCGTCTTATAACTATATTGCCTTTGCAGATAGTGATGATTTCTGGAATGAAAAGAAATTGGAAGAACAGATGGACTTATTACTCCATACACCTAATGCCGGTTTTTGTCACTGTGCTTGCACTTATTACGATGAGAATGAAAAGAAATATGTTTTGCCAAGCCGAAATATTTCAAAGGTGAGAAAAACTGGATATATTTATCCAGAACTACTTCATAAAAACATGATTGTTACGGCAGCACTTGTAGTGAAGAAAGAGTGTATTGAGGCTGTTGGAGGATTTAATGAGGAAATTAATTGCTTAGAAGATTGGGAATTCATACTTCGCCTATCAAAACAATATGAAGCGGCCTTTTGTGTAAAAGAACTTTTTGAAATATATGAAGCTGAGGATAAGGTTTCAAATCAGTTGGCTGAGGAAGGACCTAAGGCTATTGAAAGCTTTTATAGTGATTTCCAAAGAGATCGTATGTTATTTGGAATAGAATAGGTAAAGTATGGGGAATGAAGGAAAAAAAGTAATCGTTGATATTGTTTGCCCCACTGGTGGAAATAAAGGTGGAGTAGAAAATGTTTTGAAAAAATGGACGAAATACATAGACCACGAAAAATATGATTTAAGATTATTTCACTGCCATGAAGGGATTGCGTATTTAGAGGAATATGAAAAAGCATATTGTATGCGAAAACCCTATGAAAAAGCAGATGTAAATTATTTGGCCAATGCCTATGCTACTTTTGTGAAAGAAAAGGGAGCACCAGATATTTGTATTGCAAATAATTGGCCAATGATGGTATATGCCTGCGCCTATGTAAAAAATTTCTTCCATTTGGATTCTATGAAGCTGGTTTCCTGGATTCATAACCAAATTGCAGTTTACGAAAAAGAAGGGTTGGGCGGAGCAATCGAAGTATCTAATGCAGATTATCATTTTGCTATTAGTCATGGAATAGCAGACGAAATCAAAGCGGTAAAGGCAGATGCCAAGATATTTGAGATTGGAAATCCTGTAGATTTTCCTAAGGTGGAAATAAAAGATACAGATAAAAATCTGCTTTGCTATGTTGGAAGATTAGATGAAGTAAAGCGGGTGGAACTTATTTTAGAAGCTCTGTCGAAAACAAAAAATAACTGGAAGTTAAAGATTGTTGGAGATGGAGAAAGAAAAAATGAAATCCTGGAATGGATTGAAGCTTACGGATTAGAGTCTAGAGTTCAAATGTTGGGTTGGAGTAAAACTCCCTGGCAAGAAGTAGAAGATGCATCTATTTGTATTTTGGCTTCTGAATATGAAGGGTTTGCACTATCTGCCTTTGAAGCTTCTTCAAGTGGGAAGACAGTTATTTCCACACCGGTTTTTGGTGTTGCAGAATACATTAAAGAAGGAGAAAACGGATATCTATTTCCCTTTGGAGATGTGATATCTTTGGTAAATATTTTAGACGATATAAGTGATGGAAAAAGAAAAATCTGTAATCCAAAGATTTGTGCAGAATCTGTAAAAGAATATGAAACCTCAGCTTATTTTAAAAAAGTAATGAATGTTTTAGACAGTATAAGCAATGCTTAGAGAAATAGAGAAGTTTTCCTGATGATTAAGAAGGTTTATTAGAAATTTCTAATAATAATTTATTAGCAGTAAATGGGAAAATTTAAAGGAAAGTGTTTATGAAAATTTCAGTAATTATTCCTTGTTATAATGTAGAAAAGTGGATTGATCGATGTTTGGAAAGTGTGATTTGCCAAACCATAGGTTTGGACAAAATGGAGATTTTATGCATTGATGATTGCTCAAGTGATAGCACACTTTTGAAATTAAAAGCATGGGAAGAACGCTATCCAGAACATTTTATTATTATAGAATCTTCTGAAAATGGAAGACAGGGAACTGCTAGAAATATTGGCTTATCTTACGCTACAGGAGAGTGGATATCTTTTATAGATTCAGATGATTGGGTGGAAAAAGATTATTTGGAGCAAATGCTTACAATCGGACAGCAGGATGAGTATGA
>JAIKXK010000257.1 GCA_024684155.1 Lachnospiraceae bacterium
AAAATCATCCATTTCTATTGTATTTTCTTTATCTAAATTCACCTTACCAAATAAACGCTCATATAAATCAAAAGACATAAGGATTCTATCTGTATCAAATATTTTACATTTGACAGGATTACCATAAACCTCATAAAAATCATCTGAATCAAATTTTTCTATCAATTCTCTAGAAGAAATCTCCGGATACAGCATAACTTTTGCCCTCCTCTCTATCTTTCTGCATTTATACGTCTTTTCGTATATTATCCGTATATACGTTATATTACTTCCATATTCTGGCAATGTCAAGATGCTATGTCATCACTATTTTTATAGCAGACAGTACTGCAACCGTACTTTGAGAAAAAGCAAAAGCCGTGAAACCCTTTATTTCAAAGGTCTCACGGCTTATTACGTTCTTACTCTAATTCGGTAGTTCCGAATCTGTTTTTCATGGTAAACCATGTTAAATACGGCATTCCTATTTTCCACTTTTCCTTAAAATGCCTTGTATTTTCTGCATTTTTCGAAGAAATAGTATCATAATAGTATCACGAGGTGTATCACCGTGATACTACAATCAACCATCATTAATGCAACGCTCCTTCTTTATACAACGCTTATAATCTCATCAAAGCTAAACGTCACAACATCAAGTGGGTATTCATCAGCGTCCCATAACTCAACTTCACATTGTGGGCCCTCAGAATTAATACTCACAACAACTCCAATTGTACCCACAGGGAATCCCTCTTTTTCTACTAGTGTTTTTACTCTGTCATTTTCTTTAATCATCGATTTCTCTCCACGTAATTTTTTATCATTCTTGGAATTTGACTTCCGTTATCAATTTGATATACTGCAATAACATTACAGGAAATACACTTCTTTCAAATCTATCGTTCCACTTCCTTGGTATTCCAACAAAAGCATACTTTCTTCCATAGGAAGCTTGTGATTGATTTCAATTATTTGCCATTCTTTTGAAGCAATAATTTCCGTTTCACCAAGCAACTTACCATCTTCCTCTGAATAGACTAAAATACGACCTTCATCTCCTCGAATACTTAATTTTAATGTCTTTGATCCCATTCCGATAAAATTTCGATATCCAATTTTGGTACGATCTGTCACCGCCGTCACATACATTTCACCATCTGTTGCTGTCACAACCGGTTGTTTTCTTTTTGGGTTCACTCCCTGGACATTTTTTGTGTCATCGTTATACAAATAACAACAAATAGCTGCAGGGAAAGTTCCTTGTGCTTTTAGAGGTGCTCCATTTAATCCCTGAGTTGTAATACCAACCTGAGGAATTGATCCATCCTCTAATATTTCAATAGGTTCTGCACAGGCCTGTCTGGAAAAGTCTGTATCATTTGTGCATCTATGATAAAAAATATAATACTGACCATTGATACATTCGATTCCACCATGAATGGTTCCCGCCGGTGCTTTTCTTTTCGTATTTCCCTTGTAATCCAAATCCCTTCCTCAGATTATTCCTCCGCCATAAGTAAAGTCTCTATCCGGATACTTGCTTGTTGCATAACACAATTCATTGTTTTCCCCTGAAGAATACACAAGGTAATACAAGCCTCTTATTTTTCGAATGGATGCCGCTTCATAAAACGCATGATGATATAACATGGAATCTCTCGATGCCGTTGTTTTTGAGTCCAAAACTGCCTTGGGTTTTCCTTTTACGGTAATCATATCATCTTCCAGTTCCACTACAGCACAAGATAAAATACTCGGCTTAGTATTTTTAATCTCCTCATAACTTCGGTTTCCGATTTTTTTCAACACTGAATTATAAATAGGACTCATAATTGGATTTCTAAAATCTCTCCCCAATCCCCAGCCATAATATAACCAGATTCTTCCATCATCATTAATTACCGCCGGATCATTGGTTAAAAAATCCAGCACCGGACTTCCATCGTGATATTGAATATCTCCGATATAAGAAAAAGGTCCTTCAGGTCTTTCTCCCACTGCAACAGACATCGGTCCAAATGCACTGGTATTAGGACCTGCTGCAAAATAATATAAATAGTATTTACCATCATTTCCTCTAACGCAATCTGGTGCATAATAATCCACCTGTTTTTCCTTGGTAGATCTTGGATCCTGACTCTTTTTATAACTCACTCCGTGGTATGTCCAATTGGATAAATCGTTTACATCTGCTGAATATACCACATAATCTTCCATGCAAAATCTCTCTCCCTGTTCTTTATCATGAGATCCATATATATACACGCGATTTCCAAAGACGTGAGGTTCCGCATCTGGTACATATTCTGTCAATGGTAAATATGGATTATAACTGCTCATTATACCCTTCCTCCTTATTCCTTGCTCCATTTACTTGAACAGATTGTATTATAAATACACTCTGCGATTTTTTTATCCCCATATTTGTTTGGATGTACGCCATCTTCAAACCATTCAGGGTGACCTTTTGTATAACTGTTTAAATCAATCACATCCAAATTTAAATTATCCGCTACTTCAAATACGATTTTGCGGATGGATGTATCAATTGTGGTTGCATTAATATCAAATGGTACCACACCGGTTTTCTTATCTGAAAAACACTGTGGTGGAGTCATTAATACTACCTTGGGTTGATGTTTTAAATTCATGTATTCTCTTGCAAAAGATTCCAGGCGTTTCCTGAACCTTGTTTCATTCCAGTTGTAAGGTTTCGAGTCATTCGTTCCCAACATAATCAAATAAATATCTGACTCACTTTGCTTCGAAATCTCATAAAACTTTTCCTCGCAATAAGGAAAATCTCCTTCATCCTGTAACGTTCTTCCA
>JAIKXK010000275.1 GCA_024684155.1 Lachnospiraceae bacterium
AGCAGAGGAACTCTTATCTGGCAAATTTAAAGATAAAAAAGAAATAACTGTTACGGTTAAAAAAGATATAATAGTTTTTGAAGGCAAATAGGAGGAAAAAAATGGCTATTATAACGGAATTGATTCGTGAAGAATCAAATGGAACCATTAGTTTCGGAGACTATACTTTAGGTTCAAAGAGCAAAAAAGAAGATTTTAAGCATGCAGGGGATCTCTATAAGGTAAAGACTTTTAAAGAGATTACTAAATTAGAAAGAAACGGAGCTTTTGTTTACGAATCTGTACCAGGTACAGCTGTTAACAATTTAGCAATTTCAGAAGATGAAGTATCATTTTCTGTTGAAGGTTTTGAAGATGCGCAGGTGACATTAGAATTAGAGCCTGAAACAGAATATGATATCAGCGTGGATGGAGTAGATGCCGGAAAAATGAAAACGAATCTTGGCGGAAAACTTAGCTTAAGCGTTGAAATTGATGCTGGTAAATTAGTTCCGGTAAAAGTTTCTAAAATGTAAATAGTATTAGCCCTGCCAATGGCAGGGCTTTTTTATTAGGAGGAAAGTATGGCGAAAGGAAAGACACACGTATTTTTTTGCCAAAATTGTGGAAATGAGTTTTCGAAATGGATGGGACAATGCCCAAGCTGTCACCAGTGGAATACCCTTGTGGAAGAGGTGATGGATAAAAAAGAAATTAAGAGTAGAAAACTTGTTTCGGAGGTTAAAACTTCTACCTTAAATGAGGTAAAGGAGTCAGACGGAGCGAGAACTGCCACAGGGATGAAAGAGTTAGACAGGGTTCTTGGGGGAGGAATTGTAAAAGGATCTATGATTCTTGTTGGTGGAGATCCGGGAATTGGTAAGTCTACGCTTTTATTACAGGTATGTAAAAATGTATGTGATGCAGGACAAAAGATGCTTTATATTTCCGGGGAGGAGTCTTTACAGCAAATTAAACTTCGTGCGAATCGCATGGGAAGGTTTAATGATAATCTTGCTTTATTATGTGAAACAAATTTGGAAATAATAAAGGGCGTGATTGAAAAAACAAAACCTGATATGGTGGTGATAGACTCAATTCAAACGATGTATGACGAAGAAGTAGGATCTGCTCCAGGCAGTGTTTCTCAAGTTCGGCAGTCAACATCGGTTCTGATGCAGATTGCAAAAGGGCTGGATATTACAGTCTTTGTAGTTGGTCATGTGACGAAGGAAGGTGTGGTAGCAGGCCCAAGAGTATTAGAGCATATGGTTGATACTGTGTTGTATTTTGAAGGTGATCGACATGCGTCTTATCGTATATTACGAGGAGTAAAAAATCGTTTTGGTTCAACTAATGAAATTGGTGTTTTTGAAATGAGACAAAATGGCTTGGAGGAGGTAGAGAATCCTTCTCAATTTATGTTAGATGGAAAACCAAAAGATGCATCTGGATCAGTTGTAGCTTGTTCTATGGAAGGGACAAGACCTATTTTATTAGAGGTGCAGGCTTTAGTTTGTCACAGTAATTTTGGTAATCCGAGACGTACAGCCAATGGAGCAGATTTTAATCGTGTGAATCTGTTAATGGCAGTATTAGAAAAAAGATTAGGACTTCATCTTGGTGATTATGATGCCTATGTAAATATTGCAGGTGGTATACGAATGAATGAACCAGCCATTGATTTAGCTATTGTCCTTGCACTAGCTTCTTCTTATAAAGAAAAACCATTTTCGGAAGAAATGATTTGCTTTGGAGAAGTGGGGTTAAGTGGAGAAGTAAGGGCTGTCAATATGGCGGAACAAAGGGTGAATGAAGCAAAGAAATTAGGATTTACTACCTGTATTTTGCCAAAGGTATGCATGAAGAGTGTAGGAAAAGTAGATGGTATTCGCTTAATCGGTGTTGAAAATATCCGAGAGGCTATTGATCTATTATAATGAAGATATTTTATAGGATAGTTCCATTAGTTTGATGGAAAGAGTTTTAGATTAGAAAAGGAAAAAATATGACAGATTATAAGTTATTATGTGAAACTATTGAGGGATATTGCAAGAACGAACCAGCTGCAATCCCTTTGCTATCCAACATTTCATCGGTGATTTTTGATGAATTAGAGGATTTGAATTGGGTTGGATTTTATTTATTAAGAAATAAAGAAGATAAGACATATACAGAAGCTGACTTTTTAATAGAAGATACAGATGAAAAAATGTATGAACTTGTAGTTGGTCCTTTTCAAGGAAAGCCAGCTTGTATTCGAATTCCTATAGGAAAAGGAGTCTGTGGAAGCGCATGCAAAAAAATGAAGACGCTACGAGTAGAAAATGTTCATGATTTTCCAGGACATATTGCGTGTGATTGTGCTTCTAATTCAGAAATAGTGATTCCTCTTATTAAAGATAGTAAAGTATATGGAGTATTAGATATCGATAGTCCGAGCATAAATCGATTTACACATGAGGATGAAATAGGATTAACAAAATTGGTGGAATCTATTAATAAATCCATCAAGTTTTAAGGAGTTATCATGATTTATTTATTAAGACATGGCCAAACAGATTGGAATATTAGACATAAATTACAGGGAGTGACAGATATTCCTTTAAATGAAAAGGGACGACAAATGGCTATAGAAGCAGGGAAAAAATACAAGGATAAGGAGTTTGTCTGCTGTTATAGTTCTCCTTTAATAAGAGCAAAGGAAACAGCGAAACTGTTTTTAGAAGGAAAAAATATACCTATTATAGAAGATGATCGATTAAAAGAAATGTGTTTTGGAGAATATGAAGGAGTGGAAAATGCGTTAGAGGATGAAAATAATCCTGTATATACATTATTTAATAAACCGGAAATATTTACTCCTCAAAATGGGATGGAAAGTTTCGAAGAACTATTTCAAAGAACATCTTCTATGGTAGAAGAAATAAAAAAAACTTATGATATTGAAAAAAATAATGTATTAATTGTAGGACATGGAGCAATGTGTTCTGGAATTATTTGTAGTTATGAAAGAGTACAATTAAAAGATTTTTGGTCCACATTATTAAAGAATTGCGAATTGTATGAACTGAAAATAGGTTAAAAATGGCTTAAAATCAAGGAAAAATGGAAGTGCCAAAAGTGTGCGCACAATTCAGATAATTTAAGAAAAAAAGTGGAATCGTACTACTTTAAAAAAAACGTTGAATTTTAGTTGACACTTAAATTTCAAAGTGATAGTATACTCATTGTTCGCGAGAGAACACAGCGCAGAAGCGACTGAGTGGTAATCGTGAAAACACAAAAAGAACCTTGATAACTGAATAGTGAAACAACCTTGAAAGATTCGAAATAAAGAGATCTTTCGAAAGAAAGTTCTCGTCAATTAATTTTTTAAATCGAACATAACTCAAGTAATGAAAGCTTAGCTTTCATCTAGTAAGT
>JAIKXK010000277.1 GCA_024684155.1 Lachnospiraceae bacterium
GTAACACGTGATTCACGAATTACATTGACTTTGATTTGTCCCGGATACTGAAGTTCTTCTTCAATACGCTTTGAAATATCTCTTGCTAAAAGAACCATATCCGCATCTGAAATTTGGTCAGGAACAACCATGACACGAACTTCTCTACCTGCCTGAATAGCAAATGATTTCTCAACTCCCTTAAAGTCGTTGGTAATCTCTTCTAACTGTTGAATTCTGTTTGTATAAGCATCTAATGTCTCACGACGAGCTCCTGGTCTTGCAGCACTAATAGTATCAGCTGCCTGTACCAATAAAGCGATAAGAGACTCTGCTTCACAGTCACCGTGATGAGCAGCAACTGCATTGATAATAAGTGGAGATTCTTTGTATTTTTTACAAAGATCAACACCTAACTGAATGTGGCTTCCTTCCTGTTCCTTATCGATAGATTTACCGATATCATGAAGTAAACCTGCACGCTTTGCAAGACGTACATCCTCACCCACTTCCGCAGCTAATAGTCCACATAAATGAGCGACTTCAATGGAATGCTTCAAAGCATTCTGTCCGTAACTGGTACGATATTTCATACGTCCCAATAGCTTAATAAGCTCAGGGTGAATTCCGTGAACACCTACATCCAAAGTAGCTGCTTCACCTTCTTCACGTATGGTCTGATCCACTTCCTTTTTGGCTTTTTCAACCATCTCTTCAATACGAGCCGGGTGGATTCGTCCGTCTACAATAAGTTTTTCAAGAGCGATTCTTGCAATCTCTCTACGAACTGGGTCAAAAGCTGAAAGCACAACAGCTTCTGGAGTATCATCAATAATAAGTTCTACTCCTGTCATTGTCTCTAAGGTACGGATATTACGTCCCTCACGGCCAATGATTCTTCCCTTCATTTCATCACTTGGAAGCTGAACTACTGAAATTGTAGATTCTGCAACATGATCTGCAGAACACTTCTGAATTGCATTTACAACAATGTCTTTCGCTTTCTTGTTCGCTTCATCCTTAGCCTGAGCAAGTGATTCCTTCACTAGCTTGGCTGCGTCAATCTTGACGTCTTCTTCAACAGTCTGTAATAAAAATTCTTTTGCCTGTTCGGAGGTTAAACCTGAAATTCGTTCAAGTTCCTGTACTCTCTGCTGGTTAAGCTTAGCAACCTCTGCTCTTTCCTTCTCAAGCTGCTTTTCTCTAGATGCAAGGCTCTGCTCTTTACGTTCAGCATTTTCTAACTTGCGGTCGATATTCTCTTCCTTTTGCTGAATTCGATGCTCAGATTTCTGAACCTCTGCTCTGCGTTCGCGAATTTCTTTATCAAGGTCATTTTTGGTACGAATGGAATCTTCCTTCGCCTCAAGTAAAATTTCCTTTTTCTTAGTTTCTGCAGTCTTTACTGCTTCATCTATAATTTCGCGTGCTTTTTCTTCGGCACTTCCAATTTTCTTTTCAGAAACATTCTTCTGATAAGCCGAAAAAATAACAGCTGTAAGGATGGCGGTCACGATTGCTGTGATAATCACTGTAATGACTATTCCTAGCACAAGGAGCACCTCCCTCTATAAAATTTTATTGTGCATATAACATCGCGTCATTTTGTTTTGTCATTTAATACAAAATTAAAAACAAAATATTGCGTCTTTTCAGTCATAAACTACAACACCTTGATTTTACCTTTTTGATAGTATTCTGTCAATATCATTAGAACGAAATCCACGGCCTAATAAAAAGCGATATATCCTGGATTTTTCCTTTATATCTGCAGTGTTCACATCATAGTGTTTCTTCTCTATTAATTCTAAAATCATATCCTCTTCTGAAGCAAAATACTCTTCTTCTAGCGCCAGATTTATCGTATCTTTTGTAATTCCCTTTTTTAATAAGTCCTCAAAAATCTTTCGTTTTGACTTTCCTTCTTGGTGATATCGCACATAATTTCTGGCATAGCGTTCATCATCTATGTAATGATAAGACTCCACATAGCTTACTGCCTCATCAACCGCCTCATCCGGATATCCCGATTCTTTTAGCTTTCTCGTAAGATTTGCTTTGGTTCTATCCTGCTTTTCTAATAGATGCATGGCTCTTTTCTTCGCTCTGGGAATTAAGATGGTTTTTAAAATCTCCTGATATACTTCATCGGAAAGATCCATTCCTTCTTCTAGCCCAAGTTTTTTCAGTTCTTTATTATAAAGACAAAGGTCCCCTCCTCCCTGGAGTTGGACCTTTGATTTATGTGCACGTTTACCAGGAAGTTCTTTTATAGATAGTATGGTCATAAGAATCTCCCAAACAATACATGTTCATTTAGTTTAATACGTCTGTTTTCAAAGAAATCTTCTATGGATTATTCTTCGCCCTTTGTTTCTTCACTACCATCTTCAGAAGGTACGCCACCTTCCAAACCATAATGACCGCGAATCAATTCTTCAATGTGATCCATAATTTCTGGATGTTCTTCAAGGTAATTCTTTGCATTTTCCCTACCCTGGCCAATCTTTTCATTGTTATAAGCATACCAGGCCCCAGACTTATTGATAATATCTAGGTTTGCAGCTAAATCTAAGATATCTCCTGACTTGGAAATACCCTTGCCAAACATAATATCAAACTCAGCTTCTCTAAATGGAGGTGCAATCTTATTCTTAACAATCTTCACTCTGGTATGGTTTCCGATAACCTCGCCCTGCTGCTTTAATGTCTCAACACGACGAACATCAAGTCGTACGGAAGCATAGAACTTCAAGGCATTACCACCTGTAGTAGTCTCAGGATTACCAAACATTACACCAATCTTCTGACGTAACTGGTTAATGAAAATAACAGTACAATCACTCTTTGAAATAGCAGCTGTAAGCTTTCTAAGGGCCTGAGACATAAGTCTCGCCTGAAGACCCATATGGCTATCGCCCATATCACCATCGATTTCCGCCTTAGGTACTAAGGCTGCAACTGAATCCACGATAATAATATCTACAGCTCCTGAGCGAACCATAGTCTCTGTAATCTCAAGAGCCTGTTCACCATTATCTGGCTGAGAAATATATAAATTATCAATATCTACACCAATATTTTTGGCATATACAGGATCAAGGGCATGCTCCGCATCAATAAAGCCAGCAATACCTCCACGCTTTTGAACCTCTGCAACTGCATGAAGTGCAACTGTAGTCTTACCAGAAGATTCCGGACCGTAAATCTCAATAATACGTCCCTTTGGAAATCCACCCTGTCCTAATGCTATATCTAAACTAATAGAACCAGTAGGAATGGTCTCAACCTGCATCTGATTGGAATTATCTCCAAGCTTCATAATGGAGCCTCTTCCGTACTGTTTCTCAATCTGTGAAATCGCAACGTCTAACGCTTTTAACTTATCTTCGTTTGCCATAATACCCAAACATCCTTTCTCGAACAGTTGTTCGTTTACAATTCATATCATAGTACACTTAAGTACCCTTGTCAAATACTATTTTACTCATTTCATGTCCCATAACTCGGACTTCTACTCCAATATTTCCAGTAAATTTTTATTTCTCCCTGCCCTTTTTTATGGGCCCGCGCGCCATCTGCATCCCCGGGCTATTTTGTCTGCGGCTTAAGATGATCCACGATGCCATAGAAGCATCTTCGATTATGTGTGTTCGTACAATTCTTTACAATTCCTGCGGAACAGTGTGCCTCATGCAGACACTGATTTTCATGAAAGGTAAGGTATGGAATCCTGGGGCTTGGCCACCTTCTCTTTTTAAGCAAGCTTAGAAAAACAAAAACTGATTTTTCGAGGTATAGGCACGAGGTGCCATGGATGGCGCCGAGAACCCGACAACGAAACGGATTGAGATAAAGGGTGGTGCCTATACCTAAAAATCAGTTTTCTGGTTTTTCTTAGCGCGCTGGTATATAGGGAAGGTGGCCAAGCCCTAGGATTCCATGCCTTAAGTATAAAGATAAAAGTGTCTGCAAGTGACACACAGTCCCTTGGATTTGTAAAACCATCGTCCGGACACACAATGGATGCTTCTTTATGGCATCGGGATCAACTAGAAGCCTTGCAAAACTAAGCCCGGGGATGCAGATGGCACGCGGGCCCTTAAAAAAGGGCGTAAGTATATTTAATTTTTACTGGAAATATTGTTGAAATAAGACTCCGCGGGAACGGATTAGATAATAAAAAAATATCACGGGCTCCCGTTCTTCGCAAGAGTCCGTGATTCGATTTAATAATTTTTTAATAATTATACCTGAGCACGTACATCGGCTTTTCCGAACTCAGAGAGTTTTAGGCCTTCGTTACGTTCCTCTACCATGCCGACTGACCAGGAGTTTGCAAAGAGAAGAAGAGGACGATCCTTTAAGTCCTTGACCTTTTTCATATCAGACGTTCCCTGGATACGGTCAATATCATAGTCTTCATTTTCAATCCAACGAATATACTCATAAGGAAGGTTTTCCATACGAATTTCTACGTTATATTCATTGTTTAGACGATATTTTAAAACGTCAAACTGAAGAACACCTACTACACCTACAATGATTTCTTCCATACCAGTGTTGTATTCCTGGAATATCTGAATGGCACCTTCCTGGGCAATCTGTGTAATTCCCTTCATAAACTGTTTACGCTTCATGGTATCTACCTGAGATACCCTTGCAAAGTGTTCCGGAGCGAAGGTAGGAATTCCTTCAAATTCAAATTTATCCTTTGCAGCAGTTAAAGTATCTCCAATAGAAAATATTCCCGGATCAAAGATACCAATGATATCTCCTGCATAGGCTTTATCTACCATTTTACGTGATTCTGCCATCATCTGCTGTGGTTGTGAAAGACGAACGTCTTTTTTTCCCTGAACATGGTATACGCTCATGCCTGCATCAAATTCTCCAGAACAGATTCGCATAAAGGCAATTCGATCTCTATGGGCCTTATTCATATTTGCCTGAATCTTAAATACAAAAGCAGAAAAATCAGGTGAGAAGGGATCAATTTCTCCCTTGTCTGACATACGTGGCAATGGGGATGTTGTCATATCTAAAAAGTGCTGTAAGAAGGTTTCCACACCAAAGTTTGTAAGAGCGGATCCAAAGAATACTGGGGATAATTCTCCACAGGATACTGCCTTAATATCAAACTCTGCACCAGCACCATCTAATAATTCAAGTTCATCTAAAAGAGTCTGCTTTGCTTCGTCTCCAATTTCAAGTAATAACTCATCGTCATCAATGGAAAGTTCTTTTTCA
>JAIKXK010000363.1 GCA_024684155.1 Lachnospiraceae bacterium
TGCCACACAAAAGGTGCGGCAGCTTTTATGTTATTCCTGAATGGTAACGTTAAGTTCTACCGGATTGTGATCCGTATTTTCAAAGCCTTCATCAATAGTTTCTATACTATTAATTGTAAGATTGTCAGATACAATAAATCCGTCAATCATATAGAATTGGAAGGCCTCGTCGCTACTGTCATAGGCTCGATCAAGAGAACGACAGGTAGGTGTGGAATTATCCATGGCAAACTGCCAGTTATCACTAAAGTCATCTTCATTTAAAGTTCCACACATCCACAAATCTTCACTTTGAAGTGGATAGGCAGATGTGTCTACACTAGAGAAGGTTTGATTAAAGTCTCCGCCGGCAACTACATAATTTCCTTTATCATACTCTGACTGAATATAATCAGCAAGTAAAGCAGTTTGAGCAGCTTTGCCTTCCCCATCATCATAGGCTTCCAGGTGAAGATTTACGAATACAAATTCTTTGTCGCTGTTTTCGATTGGTACTCTAGAAATAGAAAGACAACGCTTTAAGTTTCCAAGTCGGTAAGGCCAGGAAAATGGGCAGGGTAATTGTACTCGTGTGGCATCTGTAATTTCGTATTTACTTAAAGTGAGAATTCCAGCATACATATGTCCCATAGGAGGAATTGGATAAGGAATGTATAATACATCAAAGTTTTTTGCAAAGACGCTACCGTAAGAACTTAATCGTTCTTCTAAGGTGGTATCTTCAGCGATTCCATAGGTTCTGGTACAGTCGTGGTCTACTTCCTGCAAATAAATGACATCGGAATCGAGAGCTTTTAATTTCGTTCCTATGGTTTCTAAATTATTTATTACGGATTCCTCATCCTGTGAACGAACAGAAGTGCCTCCGTCCATAAAGAAATCTGCTGTTTTTGAAAGACCGCAATAACCGATGTTCCAGGTGACAATATCAACAGAGTCTCCTAGGGAAATGGATTTCATGGAATCCTGATTCGTAACTTCTAGGGTTTCTTCGGCATCTGGATTGAATTCCGTAATGGTTAAGACTCCAAAGAAAACCGCTACAAAAATAAAAATTGCTAAAATGATAAAAAATACAAATTTAAATATTAATTTGAGTATGGAAGTTGTTGTTGAAAAAATAGTTTTCATATGCATGTCCCCTTTTGTAATATGTTATTTCCAAAAAAAGCCTCAGTCCGTTAAAAAACTGAGGCTTATGTATTAGGAAATTTCCCCGACATCTTAACTATAATCTTCATTTTCCCTTTTGTAAAGACAGAAAATTGAGTCGTATTTTTGGGATATTTTTACAAGGTTTTTCGTTGAAGTCAATTTAAGTTATGGTATAATATTTGTATATCAAAAGAGGGTTTTTATAAAAGCTTTAACCGAATGGGAAAGTAATATAAAAGAAGGAGAAGAAACCAACTTTTCGATAAATATTTTATAAAGGGGTCAATTATCATGAAGATTAAAATTACCGGAAGAAATATTGAACTTACAGAAGGCTTGAAAGCAGCTGTTGAGGAAAAGCTGTCGAAGTTGGATAAATACTTTAATGAAGACACACAAGCTAATGTTACCCTAAGTGTAGAAAAGGAACGTCAAAAGATAGAGGTTACCATTCCTGTTAAAGGAAATATTATTCGATCTGAGCAGGTTTCCAATGATATGTATGTTTCCATTGATTTAGTGGAAGAAGTCATTGAACGTCAAATGAAAAAATATCGTAATAAATTGGTATCCCGTCAGCAGGAACCAGGAGAATTTTTTGCAGAAGAATTTATTTCAAAAGCAGAGGATGAGGAAGAAGAAATTAGCATCATCCGTTCTAAGAAGTTTGGTATGAAACCTATGTATCCTGAAGATGCATGTGTACAGATGGAATTACTTGGACATAGCTTCTTCGTATTTAGAAATGCAGAGACAGACGAAGTAAACGTAGTTTACAAACGTCGTGGCAATACTTACGGATTAATCGAACCTGAATTCTAAAATTATTTGGGGAGGGCCGGCTAGACACTTACCACTTGGTCAAGTGTTTGCTGGCCCTCTTTTTTTTGGCCTGGGGTTGTTGATTTTAAAAAATTAGAGTAAGATGATTTCTGAAAAAATAAAGGAGTATTTTAAATATGAATATAGTAGTTTTAGCTGGTGGTTTAAGTACAGAAAGAGATGTTTCTTTTAAATCTGGAGAAATGGTATCTCGTGCCCTTCGTGCAAAAGGACATCAGGTAATTATGTTAGACGTTTTTATGGGATATGGAGAAGAGGAATGCGATGTTTCCGGATTCTTTAACAGAAGCGAAGAAGTTTCTTACCATGGTGGTGATATTCCAACGCAAGCTCCTGATATTGAAAAAATAAAAGCCTCCAGAAAAGATCAGTCTGCAAGCTTTTTTGGACCAAATGTAATCGCCTTATGTAAGGCAGCCGATGTGACATTTTTAGCCCTTCACGGAGCTGATGGTGAAGACGGAAAAGTTCAGGCAGCTCTTGAACTTATGGGTGTGAAGTTTACCGGAAATAGTTTTTTAGGCTGTGCCCTTGCAATGGATAAAAATATGGCAAAGCAGTTTATGATTGCAAAAGGCATTCCTTGTCCAACAGGAACTTCTTTGAAAAAAGAAGAGTATGATGGCTTTGATGTAAAAACTGTAAATTATCCTTGTGTTGTAAAACCAAACTGTGGCGGATCTTCCATTGGAGTTACCATAGTAGATGATGCAAAAGATATGAAAAAAGCACTGGATGATGCATTCTTCTGGGAAGAGGAAGTAGTTATTGAAGACTATATAAAGGGTAGAGAATTTTCCGTTGGTGTTGTGGAAGGAAAGGCACTTCCTATTATCGAAATTGCACCAAAAGAAGGTTTTTATGATTACAAAAACAAGTATCTTCCCGGAGCTACAGAAGATACCTGCCCTGCAGTATTATCCGAAAAGGATACAACCATGATGCAAAAATATGCCGAGATGACTATGGAAGCTTTAGGTCTGGATACCTATGCCAGAATGGATTTTATGATGGATGAAAAGAGCGGAAAGATGTATTGCCTAGAAGCAAATACCCTTCCTGGTATGACGCCAACTTCCTTACTTCCTCAGGAAGCAGCAGTACTTGGAATTGATTTTGAAACTCTCTGTGAAAAAATCATCGAGATTTCTATGAAGAAATTTGAAAAATAGTTGAAACTATAAAAAATACCTTTAAACAATTGTAGAAATACAATTGGAAAAGAGTTAGGAAAAATAAGGAAAAGTTATGAAGAATTTAACCTTAAAAAATATTGCAAATGCGGTAAAAGGAACACTATTTCTAAATGGTGGAAATGAAGATACAGAAATATTAGGCGTTGTAACAGATAACCGACAAGTGGAAAAGGACTATTTATTTATCCCTATTAAGGGAGCAAAGGTTGATGGTCATAGTTTTATTGAATCTGCTTTTGAAGCAGGGGCAGCAGTTGTATTTTCTGAGCAGGAAAATATAACGAAAACTGGTCCCTATATTTTAGTAGAATCCTCTGAACAGGCCTTAAAGGATTTAGCTGCTTTTTATAGAAGTGGACTTTCTATTCCTATTGTGGGAGTAATTGGCAGTGTTGGAAAAACCAGTACCAAAGAAATGCTTTCTTCTGTTTTGTCCACAAAATACAAGGTTTTAAAAACACAAGGTAATTTTAATAATGAAATAGGAATGCCTTTGACTTTATTAAAGATTCGTGATGACCACGAGGTAGCAGTAGTTGAAATGGGTATTTCTGACTTTAATGAAATGCATCGATTAGGAAGTGTGGCAGTACCTGATATTGTAGTAATGACAAATATAAAGGAATGCCACCTGGAAAATTTAAATGACAGGGATGGGGTCCTTCGTGCAAAGACAGAAGTCTTTGAGCATTTAGCAAAAGATGCATCTGTAGTTTTAAATGGAAATGACGATAAGCTGATTACCGTAAAATCAGTGGAAGGTGCAAAGGTTTATTATGCCGGTTTGGAAGATAACTCATTTAGCGTTTTTGCAGATGAAATAGAAGACCAGGGGATGGTTTCAGAAAAAGCCCATTTCCATACGGAAAAGGGTGCTTTTTATGCATGTATACCTCTTCCTGGCAAACACCACGTTTCAAACGCAGCTTTAGCTACTCAGGTAGGATTGATCCTGGGGCTTAGTCTTGAAGAAATTAAGGCAGGAATTGAAGGTGTTGAAACCATAGCAGGACGTAATAATTTTTTGGATTTAAAAGATGAGATTACAGTCATTGATGACTGCTATAACGCAAATCCAGCATCTATGAAAGCATCCCTATCTGTTTTATCTCATTGCAATGGAAGAAGCATTGCAGTACTTGGTGATATGGGAGAATTAGGAAGTGATGAAAAAAATCTTCACTTTGGAGTAGGAAAAGCAGTGGTGGAAAATAAAATTTCTGTTTTATTTGCTGTGGGTGAACTCTCAAAAGAAATCTTTGAGGGCGCAAAGAATGGTGAGACAGAAACTCACTGGTTTGCCACAAAGGAAGAGATGCTTCCTGTGTTGAAGAAAACAATAAAAAAAGGGGACACCATTTTAGTAAAGGCGTCCCACTTTATGGAATTTCCAAAGGTTGTAGAAGAATTAACCTCTTTGTTCTCTTAAGTATTCTTCTAATTTTCTATGAGTATAATCAGACAGGTGTTTTTTATCTTCTGGTTCTAAAGCGTCCGGGTAGATGGCCTCACAAAAGGTGATCTGCACGGGCCTTTTTTTAATCCAGGGAAAATGGTTTTCAAACACGTCATCGGTACCAGTAATGGCAACGGGAATAATTGGGCATTTGGTCTTTTGAGAAATTTTTAATGCACCGGCTTTAAATTCTCCGAGTTTTCCATCACGGCTTCTTGTTCCTTCCGGAAAGATGAAAATAGAAACCCCTTCTTTAACATATGAAATGGCTTCTAAAATTCCTTTTAATCCCTCCTTTGGGTTACTTCTATCTAAAAATATACAGTAAAGTCGTTTCATCCAGATAGGAAGAAGAGGAACTTTTTCGAATTCTTTTTTTGCAATGTAGCCCGTCCTTCTTTTCATTAAAGGATAGGTTAGGATTACATCGAAAAATCCCAAGTGATTTCCAACAAATAAGACAGGCTCATCTTCTGGGATATTTTCAAGTCCTTTAATTTCTGGTTTTACTCCTGAGAAAAATTGAATTACCCGAAATCCCCACTGTACAATGCGTAGAGAGATGTAGTCCGCTTTTTCGCGATTCTTCTTTTGATATATCCACAAAATTCCCTGAACAGGTAAACTCAGGACCAAATAAATTATTAAAAATAGTACGGAACATATGGTTCTCATAGTTATAATCTCCTTTTTGATATCTAAATTCACTATACCACATTTGTAGAAAAAGAAAATATATAATCCGTTTGAAAAGGGAGAGAAACTTTGACAAATTAAAGCGTTAATGATATACTCATAACCGTGTTTCTCAGCTTGAGAAACGAGTAGGAGGTACAATTAAAAATGGAACAGAAAGATTTCGACAAAGTACGTGCATCCGTTCAGCAACAATGTGGCAGCGAAGTTATGATTCAGTTGGATAGAGGTCGTAACAAAGTTGATATTCAAAGAGGCGTGATACAGGAAGCATATCCTAGTGTATTTACAATTTTA
>JAIKXK010000005.1 GCA_024684155.1 Lachnospiraceae bacterium
ATTCCTGCTTTGATTTCATCTTCTTCAGCTCCACTAAAGTTATCCTTTAGTGTCCACAAAATTATGTGCTTAACCATTTTAATTCCTTTCAATATTACAAAATTAAACCGAGAATTATTGTAATACTATTTTTATCGGTCTTCAAGCATTCTACGAAAATTTAAAAGTATTTTTCGAGATACTTTTGAATAGATACATCTATCTTCCCCAATGATTTACGCTTTTATGGCCCATCGCATTTTTGTAGATTTACTTCTTGGATTTCTCCTGCATTCCTCCTGGGATGGACGAATGACATCAGAAGAAACATCGGAATAGACTCCCATTTTCTTTAGTTCCTTAAATGCCTTTTTCACCAGACGATCCTCCCCTGAATGGAAGGTTAAAATTGCTACCCTTGCACCTGGATTCAAAATATCCGGGAGCTTATCTAAAAAGGCATATAACACTTCAAACTCACTATTTACATCAATGCGAAGTGCCTGAAATACCCTGGCACAGCTTTTCTTTACCAACTGATCGTGGTCATCTGCTTTTACATTTTTTAACGCATCCTCAATCGCTAGTCGAAGTTCTGTAGTAGTATCCATGGCATTTCCCTTTTTCATAAGAGAAAATACCTTATCAGCAATTTCCTTTGCATAGGGCTCATCAGAATTTTCTACCATCATTCCTATAAATTCATTTCTGGAGATATTGTGAAGTCGTTCTGCTGCCGATTCTCCATGATTTGGATCTAATCGTAAATCCAGAGGACCATCTATCTTATAAGAAAATCCTCTCTCTGGATTATCAATCTGCATGGAAGAAACTCCTAAGTCAGCCAGGACAAAATCAAACTTTCCCACTTCCTTTGCAACTTCGTCAATGTTTGCAAAGTTGGTTAATCGAAACTGGAAGTTTTCTTCTGAAAATCCTGCATCACGAAGACGCTTAACGGTTTTTTCTGATTCAATAGGATCCACGTCCAGCCCATAAATGCATCCACTTCCCTCCAGTTTTTCCAGCATTTTTCTCGTATGACCGCCATAACCCAAGGTGCAATCTAAGCCCTGTTGCCCCGGCTGGATCTGTAAAAAATCTAAAATCTCCTCTACCATAATGGAAATATGCATTCCGGCAGGAGTAGACCCCTTTGAAATTACATGCTCTATGGTATCTTTGTATTTCTCAGGATTTTGCTCTTTATATTTTTCTTCAAACTTTTTCGGATATTTTCCGGAGTAATGAACTCTTCGTTTGTGTTTCTTTTCTTCCATATTTAATCCTGTTCTCTTTCACTTATCTATTTAAAAAACAATTTTATCATTTTAATAATAACAAACTTCTATGCCCCTGACATCTTTTCATATAATAACAAATTTCTACTCTCTATATAAACTCTTTTTTCTTTTCCTATTTCAATTATCCTAAAATATCGATATACTCTCCAGCTAAGGCTTTATTCATGCTTCGAACAGCACAGAATTTTCCACACATGGAACAGGTATCATCAAATTCAGGAGAACGATCTTCACGAATACGCTTTGCTGTTTCTGGATCAATGGCACACTCCCACTGCTTATCCCAGTCAAAGCACTGTCTGGCATCTGCCATTTCATTATCAATATCCATAGCATGAGGAACTTTTTTTGCAATGTCAGCTGCATGAGCTGCAATCTTTGATGCAATAATTCCCTGTTTTACATCATCTACATTTGGAAGAGCCAAATGTTCTGCAGGCGTTACATAGCATAAAAATGCTGCACCATTTTGAGCTGCAATGGCACCACCAATAGCAGAAGTAATATGATCATATCCAGGCGCAATGTCTGTAACCAAAGGTCCAAGTACATAGAAAGGTGCTCCCATACAAACCTTTTGCTGAATCTTCATATTAGCTGCAATTTCATCCATTGGCATATGTCCTGGTCCTTCCACCATAACCTGAACATCCTTTGCCCAAGCACGTTTTGTAAGTTCTCCAAGACGAACCAGCTCTTCAATCTGACAAACATCACTGGCATCTGCTAAGCATCCAGGACGACATGCATCTCCTAAAGATACTGTAACATCATACTCACGGCAGATTTCTAAGATTTCATCATAATATTCATAGAAAGGATTCTCTTCTCCTGTCATACTCATCCAGGCAAATACCAAGGAGCCTCCACGGGATACAATATTCATTTTTCTCTTATGCTTCTTAATCTGATCAATGGTCTTTCTTGTAATTCCACAGTGAAGGGTTACAAAGTCCACACCATTTTGGGCATGTAAACGTACCACATCAATAAAATCCTTTGCAGTTAAAGTTGCAAGGTCTCTCTGATAGTGAATGACACTATCATAAATTGGAACGGTACCAATCATAGCTGGACATTCCGCTACTAATTTTTTACGGAAAGGTTCTGTATTTCCATGGCTGGATAAATCCATAATTGCCTCAGCACCCATGTTTACTGCTGCCATTACCTTTTCCATCTCTATGTTATAATCCTTGCAGTCTCTGGAAACTCCAAGGTTTACATTGATTTTGGTGCGAAGCATTGAACCTACACCTTCCGGATTAATACAGCTATGGTTTTTGTTGGCAGGGATAGCTACCTGTCCACGAGCCACCAAATCTCTGATTTCTTCTGTGCTACGATATTCCTTCTTCGCAACAGCTTCCATCTCAGGGGTAATAATACCTCTTTTTGCAGCATCCATCTGTGTTGTGTAATTTCTCATAATTCATTCACTTTCTTTATTTTTTTATTTATTCTCCACGGAAATCATATGATTCATTGGACCAGCTCCGTGACCTAAGTCCAAATTTTCTTCAATCACTCTTGTTAAATAACTTTTTGCCCTTTGAATTGCCTCTGGCAGTTCATAGCCTAAAGCCAAATTTGAAGCTATCGCAGAAGAAAGGGTGCAGCCTGTTCCATGGGTATTGGGATTTGCATGGCGCCTTTCGCTAAACCAAAAAATATTTCCATCTTCATATAAAACATCTTTTACTTCTGACGACGTAGCATTATTTACGTCAGACGGCTTTTCCCCGGTGACATCTGACTTTTTTTCCCGCCAATTTAGGAAATGACCACCCTTAATCAAAACACCGCATCCATAGGTTTCCCCCAGATACTTTGCTGCCTCTTCCATTTCTTTTTCACTGGTAATTTTCTTTTTCCATAGCACCTCTGTCTCTGGAATATTTGGTGTTATTACACCGCACAAAGGAAATAACTCCTTTGCCATAATTTCCACCATATCCTCCTCCATAAGTCGCCTTCCTGAAGAGGACACCATAACTGGATCTAATACCACATTTTTTATGTCATACTCTTTTAGTTTTTTAATAATTACAAAAAGTAGATTTTCATTTGGCAGCATTCCAATTTTTATGGCATCACATCCAATATCACAAAGGCACGCTTCTATCTGATCTTCTAAAAACTCAGGAGTAGAAGGTTGAATGGATGTAACACCTAAGGTGTTTTGTGCTGTCATGGCAGTAATGGCTGTCATTCCATAAACCTTGTGAGCACACATGGTTTTTAAATCTGCCTGTATTCCTGCTCCACCACTCCAGTCACTTCCCGCTATGGATAAGACCACCTTTAACTTTTTTGTTTGTGTTTTACACATTTTCTCATCACCCATGTACTACTTAGTC
>JAIKXK010000040.1 GCA_024684155.1 Lachnospiraceae bacterium
ACTGTAGCAACAGCCTTTGGTAAAACCTTAGCATTAATATTAAGTCCGGCTGCTTCATCTATAATATCAAACATTTCTTTCATGGTTACGAGTTCATTACCCATAATGTAGCATTTTCCTCGTTTTCCATTTTCACAGCAGGAAATAACGCCATCAGCTAAATCTCGAACATCTACACTGTTAAAGGTTCCTGCAAGTCCAATTTTCATTTCACCATGCATATACTGCTGAATCAAACCTGCTACCGGACCGTAGGAATAATCGTTTGGTCCACAAATTCCTGATGGATGGATAATTGAAGCATCAAGTTCAGGATGTTCCTTCATGGCATCAAGTACAGCCTGAGAAGCTTCTGCCTTTGTAATCGCGTAATATCCTACAAGTTTATCTGTTGGCAAAAAGTGATCTACTTCCTTAATCTTTTGTCCATGTGGAAGTTCAGAAATTGCACTTGTAGAACTAATATAAACCAGTTTTTTCACATGATGCTTCAGGCACATCTCAATCATATTCTTTGTTCCATCTACATTTACAGCATGAACAACTGGATTTGGTTCTGTTTTCAACGTTACAATACTAGCACTGTGAATTACATATACTTCACGATCCTCTGGAACATCAAATAATTTTTCTAATGATTCCATTTCCAGTAAATCCCCATATATAATTTCTACTCCCTTTGGAATGTACTTTGCGGCTGGATCATTTGGTAAAACAAAGGCTCTAACCTCTTCACCTTTTTCCACTAACTCCCTTGAAATATTACTTCCTAATAATCCGGCTGCTCCTGTTAGTATGTAAGTCTTCTTCATAATGTCCTCCTTCGGTCCTCGCATTCAACCATTCATTAATTTTACAGTTGTAAACTTAATATAAAATATAGTATAGTTTTAGAAAGATTCAACTTCAACCTTCAAAATCAATACATGTGTAAACTTAATAGGCGAAAAGAAAATCAATTTTTTCAAATCTGTCAAGTTAATGAAATAACAAATAAATCAAATAATTAACAATACAAAAAGGAGTAAATTTACCATGAATATTAAAAACAACCAGCGTAGCAAAGATACCGAAGCAAAAATCGAAGAAGTTTTTATGAATTTACTTTCCCAAAAACATATATCCAAAATTACTGTCCGGGAATTATGCGAAAGCGCCGGCATCACCCGTTCTTCCTTTTATGGTCACTATGAAGATGTCTATGATTTAAAAGAAAAAGTAGAAGAAAAAATGACAGAAGAAATCGTACACATTTTTCAATCAGAATATGACAATCACTCCAGCGATTTTCGAGTTGCCATCATTCAAACCATTCGCTATATCGAAGAAAATCAAACCTTCTTCCTTTACTTTTTACAGAATTCCGATTTAAAAAACATTTTCCATATCGGCCATATTTCAGAACTTCTCACTCCGGTATACAAAAAAGAAGACGAGTCGAAACTCGTCTTCTTTGTAGGGGGCTTAAATGCACTGCTTCTTCACTGGCTCCAAACGGGATGTCGTGAATCACCAGAGCAACTTTTAGATTCTCTGCCTCAGGATTATGTGTGGGATTTATAAAAATCCCACCTTATGATTTCACTGCTAATCCAATAATTACCCCGATTCCAATTAAAAGAATAATGGGGAAGGCATAAATTGCTACACCAAATAAGCCAATTAAGATAAATGCTAAAAAGATATATCCAAGTAATCCTAAAAAGCCTCCTAATATGGTTCCACATAAGGAAATTAAAAATCCTGCACATTTAAACAACACATAAAGCATAAAAATTGTAACTAAAAAACTAAGCATTGTATTCACCTCCTTGCATAATAGAGCTACTTTTTTTTTGCGAGTCGAAGATAAGATGCATCTTCTATTCCAATCCTTTTTGCAGCCTCTTTGTTTCGATTGATTTTACAAAGCGTTCTGCAAAGTTTTATTCTTTCTTTTGCATCCATAGCCACCTCACTTATATTGCCAGGTTTTTGTTAACTCTATTCTAGTACCACCTCTACTATGAAAACACACCAAAAATTACAAAATAACAATAGATATTTTTCACATTTTGCAAATTATGACATTGCGCTTATAATAGAAGAAACTTTTGAAATGGGGATATTACTATGGGAAAAAGATCTATTAAAGAAGATAAAAACATCTATCAACTGGCCAGGGAAGAAGCTGATCTAACCCGGGCAGAAGCCAGTGAAGCTTTGGAATTTATTTCTGAAAACAAACTTGCAAATATCGAATATGATAAAACACCGGCACAGCCTGATGAAATCCTTGCTATGGCAAAGGCCTACAAAAAGCCAAGTCTCTGTAACTACTATTGTTCCAACGAATGTCCGATTGGTCAGGAATTAGTTCCGGAGATAAAACCTGCTTCTTTAGCAGAAATAGTACTTGAGATGCTATCAGATATTAATTCTGTTAATAAAACCAAAGAACGCCTCATTGAAATCACTGCCGATGGGGTTGTGGATGATGATGAACTTGCAGATTTTGTCCGAATTCAGAAAGAGTTAGAAGCCCTATCACTTTCTGTGGATTCCCTGAATCTATGGGTAGATGAGATGATTTCTTCAGGAAAAATTGACGCAAAGAAATTAAAGAAGCTCCAGGATATGTAGACTCTTTTGCAAGATTTGTCTACTATTATTTCAAATATGACAAGAAATCCTTTCTATTCTTCCATATAATGCAATAAGCAAAAAGAAATGAAAGGAGAACCATTATGAACTTTTTCAAGAAAGCTTGGGAAAACTATGTTGAATACGTAGAAAAGTATGGCGCTTTGTTTAGATAAGATGCTTTCCCTTATGGGATGTCCTCGTAATCAGCAAATCATATCCCAAAAATTAAGGGAAGGTATCTGAAACACTCAGATACCTTCTTTTTAATTTATATTCTATTACTCTTCACCTTAGATTTCGTTCTGTTCTATAACTGATCTAATTCGCTCAACATACTTCCTACCACATCTTCTGGTAATCCAAGCATTGGCGCAAGGGCTTTAAATGTCATTCCATAAACCTGCTTTGCCTGTTCGTTTTCTTCAAATCCAGGCAAAAACTTACGCACAATCTCTAATCCCTTCGGATCTTCCATGATTGCAGCAATAGTACTTTCAGAGCTTAATCCCTCTCCTGTTAAAATTTCAGGATGTTTCCATGTTGTAACACTCTTATGTCCTGCAGACAATGCACCATCTACTGGAATAGCTGCTCCTGTAATGTAGCGGGCCATATCGCTTGCCAGGAAAAGTCCAAGGTAAGCACATTCTCTTGGATCTCCCATGCGTCCTGCCGGACAGTCATTTGCAAAGAAATCCATAGCCGCATCTCCAGCATCCCCAAAAATAGATGTCTTTGTATAACCAGGACAGATAGCATTTACAGTAATTCCATATTTTGCATAATCCATGGCAGCTGCTCTTGTCATTCCTACCACACCAAACTTTGTAGCGGTGTAAAGAGCCTGACCACTTTGAGGCATAAGTCCTGCTACAGATGCTACATTAATTAAAAATCCACCTTCGCTCTTGGTTTTTAAAATTGCTTCTGCACCATATTTCATTCCGGCAAATACCCCCTCAGAATTGAGTGCAAATACCTTTTCGTAATCTTCCACTTCATACTCATGGAGGGGAGTTCCACCCATTCCAATTCCGGCGTTACTTACCACACCATCTAATCGACCAAAATGTTCTACTGTTTTATCTACCAAAGCTTTAATTTCTGATGCCTTACTACAATCAGTTTTTACAAAAATAGCTTCGCCACCTTTACTTTCAATAGAAGCTACTACTTCTTTTCCCTGGTCCTCACTTCTGGCAGCACAAACTACCTTCATTCCATTTTCACCAAACACCTCAGCCATAGCTCTTCCAATTCCACGAGATGCACCTGTTACAATAACAACTTTGTCCTTTACACCATTAAATTCCATGAGTTCTCCTTTCTTCTCAAAAAATAAGTGTTCTTCTTCCTCTTATCAAACTTATTATTTAACTTTTTCACAACTTTGTGTTTCATTTTCCAACACAATGTTGTATTATTAATCTATTGAAGAATATAATAGAAAAACAGGTGATTCAACCATCAAATCCCCCGTAAATGTTGAAATTCCAACACTTCTCTTAAAACTGTTGGAATTTAAATCAATTTGCTCTTATATTTTGAAACTCGTTTTTCTGTTAGCAATAAAAACTACCTATATATGAAAGGAATCGATATATGAAAAAGGAAAGCAGACGTGTAAAAATGACAAAGGCACTTTTAAATCAAAGTTTTTTACATGCCTTAGAAAAAAAGCCTCTTCCTAGAATTACTGTAAAAGAAATCTGTGAAAATGCTGATGTAAATCGTTCTACCTACTATGTTTACTATACAGATCCCTATGATCAGCTAAATAAAATTGAAGAAAATTTTATTGAAGCTCAAACTACTTTTATTCAGGAAATTCTGGAAACCGGAGCCGCCAATAATGAAAGCTTTGTAGAAATTATGTGTAAACTCTTGGGATTTTATAAAGAAAATAAATACATGCTTCGCGTACTTTTCGGGAAGTACGGAAACATGCGATTAGAATACGATATTTTATCTTATTTTGCGAAATATGTTATGTCTTTTGGAGAAGCCAAAAAACGCAGGACAAAAAAATCTTTGCAGAACTATACCTATGCTGCTTCCGGCTGTTTTGGGCTTATAATCCATTGGCTCCAAACCGACTGCGAAGAACCTGAAAAACAACTGGCCGAAACAATTGCAGAATTAACCCAGGGCATCCGTCATTAATGATTCTCATTTTTGACTATCTTTAAAATAAATTATCCTTCCTTTGAAAAGTCTACTTTTTTAAACTTTTCAAGACCTTCATTTGTTCTTTGAGCAATAATAAGAGGTCTGCTGCCCTTTACATCCAAAAGATAATCCAGTACCTTTTTTTGAAGATCCTTTTCCATTCCATAAAAAGGCTCATCTAACACAATAAAATCAGAAGGAATGAAAAGCGCTGCCACAAGTTCTACCAATTTTTGCTCCGTTACACTTAATTCTGCCACAGGAAGTTTTAATTTATCCTCTGGTAAAAATCGAAGTAACTCCTCAATGGCACGATTCTTACTGACACGGCGATGTGCTTTTTTCACATTCCAAATGGCTGTCTTTTTTTCATTTAATCTGCCTTCCTGTGATACATAGGAACTTTGCAGTGTGGGATACTTATAATCGCCCATACGATGCAGTTCCCCTTCGTCTGGTTTTTCCAGTCCCATAAAAATTTTCAGCGCTGTTGTTTTTCCAGAACCCTCTGGACCCACAAAAACATAACAACGCTTATCCTCTATCTCAGCGTTGAAATGATCTAATACCATTTGTCCATTGTAACTTTTTGTAATATCCTCAAAAATAATTGTCATATAACCCCACCATTAAAAATCTGTTACTGTTCTCCCAATTCCCAAAACATTACAGCACTTGCTGCAGCGACGTTTAAGGAATCCACTCCATTTGTCATAGGAATCTTTGCTACATAATCACAAGAAGCGATAGTTTCATCCTCCAATCCATAGCCTTCATTTCCCAGAACAATGGCAAGTTTTTCCTCTGATTTTAATTTTTCATCACTAATAGAAACACTATCATCCCGAAGTGCCATAGCTACCGTTTTAAATCCAATTTCACGCAAGGATTTCATATAATCCTTTTCTTTCACAAAGGTCCAGGGTACCTGAAACACGGTTCCCATACTAACTCTTGCGGCTCTTCGATACAAAGGATCACTGCTGCCTTTCGTAAGTACAACTGCTTCCATTCCAAGGGCGGCCGCTGAGCGAAAAATAGCCCCTATATTAGTTGGATTTTCTACATCATCTAATATGGCAATACGATGTTTTCCCTGACATAGTTCCTCTATAGAGGGAAGGCTTCTTCGCTTCATGGCGCATAGAAGTCCTCTGGCCATTTCAAATCCCACAATTTCAGTTAGCACATCATGACTACCAACATATACCGGCACATCATATTCTTTCACAAGTGCCTTTATTTCGTCCTTCCACTGATGTTCTTCCACCAAAAAGGAAATTGGTTCATAGTTATCTGCTAAAGCTCTTGTAATGACATTTGGACTTTCTGCAATAAATATGCCCGGATCTGGTTCATTGATATGATAAAGTTGAGATTCGTTTCTATTTTTGTATATTTCAAGTTCTTTCCCTGAAAGGTCAGAAATGCTTATAATCTTCACCTGATTCTCCTTTATAAAAAAGTACTCTTATTATATCGAAAAACCATGAATTTGTAATCATACTCCCCCTATAAAATGATAAAAAAAATCGGGTAAAAACAGGAGCACTTCCTATTTCCACCCGATTACTACTTCTATTAAATTTCAAAGTCTAAACATGTACGGCTCTGAGTAAAAGGACGAACCTTTTCATTTGCCACTGCCACATGCGCAGGATGTATTGCATATCCTTTTAATGCCTCCTCAGATTCAAATGTCGAATCTAACATTAAATCTGCATTGGAAGAATCTAAGCGACTGGTAACAACCTGAATATCAACCAATCCAGGAACGACTCCCTTAAGACCCTCTAAGCCTTCCTTGATTCCTGCTTTGATTTCATCTTCTTCAGCTCCACTAAAGTTATCCTTTAGTGTCCACAAAATTATGTGCTTAACCATTTTAATTCCTTTCAATATTACAAAATTAAACCGAGAATTATTGTAATACTATTTTTATCGGTCT
>JAIKXK010000043.1 GCA_024684155.1 Lachnospiraceae bacterium
GGAATACGTCCGGGTGAAAAACTTCATGAACAAATGATAGGCGTAGAGGATGCTTATTATACATATGAGTATCCGGAGCATTATAAAATCCTGCCACAAATTTGTGAATGGGGATCTTTTGATGCGATGATAAAAGGTGGAAAAAGAGTGTTGGAAGGATTTAGTTATACATCTGACAACAATACGGAGTGGATGTCAATCGATGAACTTAAGGCATGGATTGAAAAGAATAAAGTGAAAATAGGAAGTATTTAGGACATGAAAGTAAATGCCATTATTCAAGCCAGATGTGGTTCTTCAAGATTTCCGGAAAAGGTGTTTGCGGATATCAATGGGAAGCCGCTTATATGGCATGTGGTAAATCGTTTGTCTTTTGCAAAAACAGTCGATGATGTGATCGTGGCGACCACAACAAGTCCAAAAGACGATAAATTAGAAGAGTGGTGCAAAAAGGAAGGCAGACATTGTTTCCGAGGAAACGAAGATGATGTGTTAAACCGCTATTACATGGCTTCAAAAGCATATCCGTCAGATGTTGTTGTTCGGATTACCGCAGATGATCCGTTTAAAGAACCAAAAGTAATCGATGCAGTTGTTCAGAAGCTACTAGATGAAAAAAAAGATTTGGTAACGAATAACTTTCCGCCATCATTTCCGGAAGGACTGGATTGTGAGGCATTTACGTTTGATGTTCTGGAGAAAATGGAAAAAGAAGCAAAGGATCCTTTTGAACGAGAACATGTAACACAGTATGTGTATCGAAATACTGATATGTTCCAAATTGGAAACGTTACATCTCAAATACCATTGTCACACTTTCGCTGGACCATTGATACGGTAGATGATTATGAAATGGTAAAGGCAATCTATAAAAACAGAAAGAAAGATGCAAATGGAAATCTACTGATGGATGAGATCCTTGCAATTTTGCAGGAACATCCCGAGATTGAATTGATAAATTCTAAAGTAAAAAGAAGCACAATGTATCAATAAATAGTTAGTTAGGATGTGAATTATAAATGGAAAGAATATCTGAATTAGAAAAAAAGTATGTGTTAGATGCTTTAAATAATTCTTTTGAAACATCTAAAAATTCTATCTATAACAATAAGCTTGAAGCATTATTTGCAGAAACGTTTCATACAAGGTATGCAATTGGTCATTGTAATGGGACCGCTACGCTTCATGTAGCGCTTATGGCATGTGGCGTAGGAGCCGGAGATGAAGTAATTGTACCGGCACTTACCATGTCTTCTACATCGATTCCGGTTGTTCTTTGTGGAGCAATCCCTGTATTTGCAGATAGTGATATCGATACCTTTGAAATATCCGCAGACAGTATTGAAAAATGCATTACCGATAAGACAAAGGCGATTATTACGGTTTCATTATACGGATTGGCGCCGGATTACGATCGAATCTTGGAGTTGTGTAAGAAGCATAATCTTTATCTGATTGAGGATAATGCGGAGTGCTATTTCGGGACTTATAAAGGGAAACTGGTTGGTGAATTCGGAGACTTTGCAAGCTTTAGCTTCCAAGCAAGTAAGCACCTTACTTGTGGTGAAGGTGGAATGCTCACAACAAACAATGAAGAATTGGCGGATAAGGCCAGAAGACTGAACTGTCTGGGATACGCAGGCGTAAGTGCTAAGCAGGGAAAAATAACACGAAACGATATTCAAGATCCAAACTATAGCAGACATATTTCCTTTGGATATAACTATCGTATGTCAGAGCTTCAAGCTGCATGTGCGCTGGGACAATTGGAACGTGCAGAAGAACTTGTACAAAGAAGAATCGAAGTGGCAGAAATCTTTGCGGAGGCTATACAAGGACAAGACTTACTAAAACCACAGGCAGAACCGGAAGGATATAAGAATTCTTACTGGACCTATTGTCTGGTGTTAAATACTGATTATCCGGAAGTGGATTGGTATCGCTTTAGAGATTTATTTCAAAAGAACGGTGGCGATGGATATTATGCAGCGTGGAAGTTGTCTTATAACGAACCAGCATATCAAGATGTTCTTCAACCAATGGATGGTGTATGGCAAAAATTTGATGAAACCTGTTGCCCGAATGCGGAATACTTGCAGAAACGAATGATTCAGTTAAAAACGAATTATTGGGATTTGGAAGAAGCAAAGAAACAGGCAGAAATATTAAAAAGGACAATTAAAGAATTTGAGACCACAAAGTAGAAAGGATATGGGGATGTTTACATTTAACAAGAATATTAAAATCGGAAATCGAATGATTGGACCGGATTATCCAACGTATTTTATTGCGGAAATCGGAGGTAACTTTGACGGAAGTATCGATAAGGCAAAAAAGCTAATTGATGCTGCAAAAGAAGCCGGAGCAGATTGTGCAAAGTTTCAGACGTTTACAGCAGAAACCATTGTTTCCGAAGGGGGATTCTCCAAAATGGAATTGCATGGTGTGCATGGATCTTGGGGTAGAACCGTGTCCGAGGTTTTTAAAGATGTAGAATTCCCAATGGAATGGCATAAAGAGATCGCAGACTATTGTAAGAAGGTTGGAATTGATTTTTCTACATCCCCTTA
>JAIKXK010000068.1 GCA_024684155.1 Lachnospiraceae bacterium
TGATCCAAAACTTTTAGCTATGCAGTCAGGAGAAATTGATTGTTATAACTCTGTAAGTTCAGCAGCATTAGAGGTGTATGAAGCTGATCCTGATACTTAT
This sequence comes from Lachnospiraceae bacterium, assembly GCA_024684155.1. Taxonomy (GTDB): domain Bacteria; phylum Bacillota; class Clostridia; order Lachnospirales; family Lachnospiraceae; genus JAILEN01. The sequence goes on from JAIKXK010000068.1 coordinate 101, forward strand.
GATGTCACTTCAATTCCAGGTGCAAGACTTCAGTTTTATATTTTAAATGAAAACACATTAGACGATGCTCTTCGTGAAGCAATCAACTTAACGGTAGATAAGGATGCAATTGCTGAGTATTTATCCGGAACTGTATCGGCAGCAGAGGGACCATTTTTAACAAATGCAGCTTATGGAAAAGTAACTGTTCCAGAGGTGGATACAAAAAAAGCAAAGGAGCTGATTGAAGCAGATGGCTATAGTCTTGGAGAGGATGGTATTTATGAGAAAGATGGAGAAAAACTTTCTATAAATATCGCTTACTACGCTGCCAGATCATTAGATACTTTGGCGCTTTTAATTCAGGAACAGTTAAAGGCAATTGGTGTAGATTCTACTTTAACCTGTGAAGAAGATCCGGATGCTACCTACATTGCCACCGGAGATTTTGATTTGGCACTTTATTGCATGATTGCTGATAAAGCAGGAGATCCACTTTACTTTATTGATTCCACTCTTTCAGAGGGGGCTTACTATAATGTAGGTGGATTTGAAAGCGCAGATTGCCAGGCTTTAATTGAAGAGCTTCGATATGAAACGGATACAGATAAGAGAGCAGAACTTGCAAATCAAATTATTCAAATTGCTATTGATGATAATGCCTTTGGATATGTGGGACTCTTCAATAACACCACAGTTCTTAGAAAAGGCGTAAGTGGATTTGCAGAAAAAATTCCATTTGATTTCTATGGAATTGATGCCAACACTACAATGGAATAATAGAAATGTAATTGTATGAAACCAGTATTAAAACGTATTTTTGAGCTAATTTTAATATTGTTAATCTTAAGTTTTTTTACCTTTCTTCTGATGTATTTAGCTCCCGGGGATGCGGCAGAAAAAAGACTGTCCTCCCAGGGAGTTGCTATTACAAAAGAAGTCTTAGATGCAGAACGTGAAAGACTTGGACTTTTAAAGCCATTCTTTGTCCGATATGGAGAATGGCTTTTTGGTGTGTGTAGGGGTGACTTTGGAATGTCCTTTAAGGATGATATGCCGGTGGCTGGAAAATTATGGTCGGGACTTTCAAATACATTGATTTTAGCAGGAGCCAGCATGTTTTTATCCATTCTGATTTCCCTGCCGCTTGCTATTGTTTCTGCATTTAAAAAGGACAAGGCAGTGGATCATGTGATAAAGCTATTTTCTTTTATAGGAAATTCTTTGCCAAACTTTTTAATATCTGTGCTTTTTATGTATTTATTCTGCATTAAAATAAATGCCTTTCCAATCATAGCGACAGGAAGCCTGCAAGGCTTATTACTCCCAACCCTGTCGTTAGCAATTCCTATTTCTGGAAGATTTATTCGACAGATGCGACAGGAGTTTTTATTACAAATGTCGGAGGACTATGTCATTGGAATGAAAAATCGTGGCATGAAAAAAAGATATATTGTAAAAAATGTTCTCTATAATTCCAGTGGGCATATTTTAAATATTATTGCTCTTCAAATCGGAACTTTAATGGGTGGTAGTGTTGTGATTGAAACGATTTTCCGTTGGCCGGGAATTGGAGAATTAGTCATGGATTCCATTACTGCCAGAGACTATCCTGTGATTATGGGATTTGTTTTAATCATGGGAGTGATTTATGTCCTAATAAATCAGTTAGTGGATGTAGCAATGAAGAGATTAGATCCTCGTATTGCATCAGCTGGAAGAAATGGACTTGGCTCAGATGATTTTTTGACCTCTGATAAAAAAGGAGGTGCTCATGAATAAGGAAAAGTTAAAGCTAAAAATTATCTATGTAGCAACCATAGCAGCTATGATTGTGGTACTTACTCTATTTGCAGGATTTTTTGCTCCAAACGATCCTTATGCTACTTCAGCAGAGGGAATACGAATGGCTCCATCTTTTTCTTATCCTTTTGGTACAGATAATCTTGGTCGTTGTGTTTTTAGTCGCGTACTTTATGGTGGAAGAACTACCATAGGAATGACCTTCCTTTTAGTTGCAATTGCCTTTGTAATAGGAACTTTCGTTGGAATGATTTGCGGATACTTCGGTGGATGGCTGGATCGATTTTTAATGCGAATAGCAGATGTAACCTTAGCTTTTCCTCAAATGGTTATTGCCATTGCAGTGGCAGGAATTTTAGGCGGTGGTTTGTGGGGCGTTTTGTTAGCTCTTGGAATTACCATGTGGGTAAGTTTTGCCCGTCTTGCCAGAAGTCATACCTACAGCTTAAAAAGTCAGCCCTATATTAGCGCAGCAATTCTTTCTGGAAAAAGTGATTTTTATATTTTGACAAAACATATTTTGCCAAATATTTTAGCCCCTTTATTAACCAATGCTTTGACACAAATTGGTGTTACTATGATTGGAATATCAGGTCTTTCCTTTTTGGGAATTGGAGTGCAAGCACCTATGGCAGAATGGGGGCAGATGATTGCGGAAGCTCGTGCTTATATTCAAATAGCACCATGGGCAGTTTTATTCCCGGCCTTAGCCATAGCTATTACGATTATTGTATTTAACTATCTTGGGGATTTGATTATGGATTACAGGGAACTGTAGAAAATTAGAAGAATTTAAGAAAGGAGTCGCCATGTCGCTATTAGAAATAAAACGATTAAATGCAGGATATGAAGATGGACAGGTTCTTTATGAAATTAATCTTCTTATGCATCATGGGGAGGTCCTTTGTGTGGTAGGAGAATCCGGATCAGGAAAAACCACACTTCTTCGATCTATCATAGGTCATGAGGGATTGCAGTATAAAAGAGGAAGTATGCATTTTGAGGAAAAGGATCTTTCAAAGCAAAAAAATCTTTTGGGAAATGAAATAGGCCTTATCCCACAAAATCCTGCAGGTTCCTTTAATCCCATTCGTCCTTTTGAAAAACAGTTTGTAGAACTTTGCAAAAGTCATGGGATTCGTCCTGATAAAAAGATGTTTCAGAAGGCCTTTGCTTCCGTAGGACTTATGGATTATGAGAGAATTCTTCGGGCAAAACCATATGAAATGAGCGGTGGAATGAATCAAAGAATTGCCATTGCAGCAGCTATGGTATTATCCCCAAAGCTTTTGATTTGTGACGAACCAACCGGCGCACTTGATGTAGTGACGGCAAAAAAAGTAACAGAAACCCTGCTTCAAATAAGAGATACTAGCGATTGTGGAATTTTGATGGTAACTCATAATCTAGGCATAGCAAAACAGATGGCAGATTCCATTGTAATCATGAAAAAGGGACGCATTGTAGAACAGGGGGCAAAGGATTTAATTATTCAGTCTCCAAAGCATGACTATACAAAACTACTATTAGAAAGTGCTCCGAGGATGATAAATGAGTGAAGTGATGTTAGAAGGTAAAAAATTACATAAGAGTTTTTCAGATAAAAATGGTCAAATCCTTGCAGTAAATAATGTGAGTTTTTCCTTAGAAGAAGGAGAGTTCCTTGGAATTGTAGGAGAAAGTGGTAGTGGAAAATCCACTCTTCTTCGGATGATGGCTGGATTAGAAGAAGTAGACGGGGGAAATCTTTATTATCAACATACAGACTATACAGGGGATGCTGCGAAAAATACAGGCAGATTTCTTCAGATGATTTTTCAGGATGCCTATGCCTCCTTTGATCCAAGAATGAAGATGAGAGACTCTGTCATGGAAGGCGTGAAAAGAAAGAATCTAAAAGATACATCCGAAGAAAAAGAAGTGGAAAAAAGACTTTTGGATTTAATGTCTGGTTTAGGATTGGATGATAGTTTATTAGAGAAACGTCCAAAGGAGTTGTCTGGAGGGCAGTGCCAAAGAATGTCAATCTTACGGGCGCTTTTGTCAGGTGCAAAGATTTTACTTTGTGATGAAATTACATCAGCTTTGGATGTAGTCACTCAAAATCAGATTTGTAAATTACTTCAGAGGATTGGAAGAGAGTCGAACGTATCAATTATTTTTGTCTCTCATGATATAGCTCTGGTGTCAAAGTTTTGTACAAAGATGCTGGTGATGCATGAAGGACAAGTAGTAGAAGAAGGAAGCACATCCGATGTAATAGCCTCACCGAAACATCCTTATACAAGGCAGTTAATCTCCTGTAGTAGGGGACTTAGTTTATAAGCTGTTTTTTTTAGAGAGCAGGTTGTATCTAAAAGGAAGAACGATAAAAATATTTTGAGAGTTTTTTAGATTGGAAAGTATAAATAATGGATTTAAAAGTGATAAATAGTAAATACTGGGAAGGACGGGCAGAAGGTTATTCCCTGGTGAATAAAGAAGAATTAGATGGGGTGCAAAGAGAAAAGTGGTCTATGTTTTTGCGGGAGGAAATTTTAGGACACTTCCCGGATAAAGCGCCTCAGGAGATTTCTATTTTAGATATTGGAGCAGGCCCGGGATTTTTATCGATTATTTTAGCAGAGCAGGGATTTTTGGTAACGGCAGCAGATGGGGCGGATAATATGATTGCCCAGGCAAAGCAAAATGCAGGAAGTTTAGTAAATGAGATTTCTTTTGCCAAAGCAGATGCGGAAAATTTACATTTTAAAGAGCAAAGCTTTGATGTAATTCTATCAAGAAATCTCACCTGGAATTTGCCTCATCCAAAGAGGGCATATGAAAGTTGGATGAAGGCATTAAAACCAGGTGGAATCATCTTAATATTTGATGCTAACTGGTATCACTATTTGATAGATGAAGAACAGAAAAAAGCCTATGAGGCAGACCGAGTTGCAGTAAAAGAATCTGGCTTTGATGATTATAATATTGGAGATAATTTTGATGTTATGGAAGACATTGCGGAAAAACTTCCTATGACAGAAAAAATCCGTCCATCCTGGGATGAAAAGGTGTTTTATGGATTGGGAGCCACCTCTGTAGAAATCCATGAAAATATAGGCCGTCGCTTATATTCAAAAAAAGAACTAGTCAATTACAAAGCCACACCACTTTTCATGGTAAAGGCTGTTATGAAATAGGAGTATTAATAATGGGACAGTTAGTAGACATTCCTTTTGAAGAAGAATCTGTGGACATAAAAGAGCGGGTGCAAAAATATTGGGCCAATCGTTCCAAGGGATTTTCTGATATGAGACGGGATGAAATTGAAAGTAATAAGGCAGCTCGTTGGACTGATGAGTTTAAAAAAGCTACAAATGGAAAACGAAATCTTCGCATTTTAGATGTAGGATGTGGAGCAGGATTTTTTGAAGTCTTATTAGGTCGTGAAGGTCATGATGTATTAGGGATTGATTTGACCCCGGAAATGGTTGCAAAAACCAATGAAATGACTTTGGAATACGGAGTGAGAAATGCGGGAGCAATGGTAATGGATGGGGAAAATCCATTGTTTGAAGAAGAAAGCATGGATGTCATTATTACAAGGAATCTTACCTGGACGCTTCCTCATCCTGTTGAAGCATACAAAAACTGGTATCAGTTATTGAAAAAAGGGGGCATTCTTTTAAACTTTGATGCAGAGTACGCAAAGGGAGCTCACAATTTAAAGCTTCCAGAAAACATTGCACATAAAGATATTAGTGATGAGTTAAAGGATGAATGTCATGAGATTTATCATATGCTGACTATCAGTAATCTGAATCGTCCCAATTGGGATATAGAAGTATTAGAGCATATTGGATATAAGAATGTAACAGCAGATATGGATTTTGCAAGTCGTATTTATATAGAACAGGATGAGTTTTATATTCCAGACAGGATGTTTATGATTAGAGCAGAAAAATAAAAATGAAATTAGATGTAGAAAGGCAAAGGTTTTCTTTGCCTTTTTCTTTTTGAAAATGAGTATTTATGGTAATATATACTATGTATAACTAGATGGTTTTTGATATTACTTAGGGGAAAAGAAAGGGATAGTATGGAATACAATATGCCACCTATTGCAGGGATTGATTGGGAGAAGGCGTTTCATTATTTGCCTACCAAAGATTTATTAATGGAAGTATTACAGGAGTTTGTTTCTTCTGCAGATAATCAAACCACGAAGCTCTCTGAATTTAGAGATGATGTGGAGAGGGAACCTGGTGAGGCGCACTTTGCTTCTTTTCGAATTCATGCCCATGCCATGAAAAGTTCACTTCGCTCTATAGGTTCAGATTTATTTGAAGCAGCCTATGAACTTGAGGTTGCGGGTAAAGAACAACGCTTAGATGTGATTTTGGAAAAAACGGATGACTTTACCATTGAATATTTGTCTTTGGCAGAAAGTTTAAAGGTAATTGTTGGGGAAAAAAAGAAAGAATCCGGCTTTGATGAGCAGGCTTTTTTTGAAGAAATTACCATAATTCGTAACACCATGAATGCCTTTGACATCGCTGGACTACAAGGGGCTATGAAAAATATTAGGGATATGGAAATTCCTGGTGTTTTTGCAGATAAGGTAGAAACACTAGAAAACGCAGTGAGGGATTTAGCGTCTGATGAGGTGCTGAAAACCTGCGATACATTAGAGGAAATGAGAACATATTAAGGGAAGAATGAGGGAATAATATGAGGTTTATAGCTGTAGGGGATCTTCGTCCTGGTATGAAACTGGGGCGGAAAATTATCAATCGGAAGCATACCTCCATGTTGGAAAAAGGAGTGGAATTAAATGAAAGATTGATTCTACGCCTAAAACATAATGGATATTTGGGAGCTTATATTGCAGATGCTTTTTCTGACGAAGTAGAACTAGAAGAAACTGTTTCAGAGCAGGTAATTGAAGATGGTATTGATGCCGTAGCAGAGGCAAATATCGGAAGTATTATAAATATTGCAGCTACTTTGGTAGAGGATATTTCCAAGCTTGATAATATTAGCGTGGATATGTTAGATCTTCGTTCTTTTGATGACTATACCTATCACCACAGCGTAAATGTAGCAGTATATTCTGTGGCTGTGGCTACGCGAATGGGACTTCCAGAAGAACAGATTCAGGAAATTGCAGTAGCAGCTCTTTGTCATGACCTTGGTAAATCTTTGATTGATCCGGATATTATTAATAAAAAGGATCGTTTGACAGATGAGGAATTTGCGGAGATTAAACGTCATCCAAAGTATTCCTACGATATGCTTTACAACAATCCTATGATATCTCCTGCAGTGCGACAGGCTGTTATTTGTCATCATGAAAATGAAAATGGTTCAGGATATCCCTTTGGAAAACTTGGAGATGAAATTCCTTTTTACGCAAAGATTATTCATGCAGTAGACGTATATGATGCTCTTACCAGCCGAAGACCTTATAAAGAACCTTACGCACCGGTGGATGCCTTAGAGTATATGATCGGTGGTGTCAACATTTTGTTTGATGCAAAAGTAGTGGAAACCATGCAAAGTGTAATTCCTGCATATCCACCAGGAATGGATGTAGGACTTTCAAATGGTGAGAAGGGTGTGGTAATTGCTCATACTTCTCAGGCACTTCGCCCTCGAATTAAGATTTACGAGACGGGAAAGGAAGTGGATTTAAGTACAGATCTTCGTTATCGAATGGTCTTTATTATTGCTTCTGGAATTTTAATGCAGGAATCTGCAGAGGGAGTGGAAAAGCTAAACGAAGATCGTGGAACTAAAAAGGAAGGTCCAAAAGAAATTGTGGTTGTAGATGATAGTGCTATTTCTTTAGGTCAAACAAAAGCAGCCTTAGAAGATGATTATCATATTATTACCTTAGAAAGTGGACTGGCTTGTTTGAATTATGTAAAAACAAAAGGTGTGCCAGATCTTTTGATTATGGATATCGATATGCCGGTGATGGATGGAATGACTACGGTGGAAAAACTGCGACAAAAACAGTACAAGGATTTGAATGTGGTCTTTTTAACAGCCATAGCAAATAAAGATACAGTCATTCGATGTAATCAGGCAGGGGCTACAGATTATATTTTAAAACCGGTAAATCCAATTTATTTACGGGAGCGAGTGAAAATCGCCCTGGATAAAAACCTGGATCGCTAGGAAGTAGATTGCTAAGTTTAGGATAATAGGGAAATGGGAATATATTTAAGCATAATTTTAATTATTGTGGGAAGCGTTTCCACAGTATATGGAATTCATTTTTTTAGGCAGGAAAAAAACTCTGGATATCTTCGGAGCACAATGTTAATTTTAGGATTGTCTGCAGGTGCCTGGCAGATCGGATATGGAATGTTTGGAATAGTAGATGACATGGAAGTGTGCATCTTTATTCGACGCATTGCACTTCTTGGTGTGGCGATGTATCCTTTGGCAGAAACCATCCTTGCCATGAGAATGACGGGGATTCCTATGAAGGTACAGTATGTGATTCGTACCATTCTTACTATTATTACGGGAGTGGATTGGTATTTCTTTTCCCAGCCGGATGTAGATATCTTTTTTAGGGATGGAAATTACACAAAATTCCATGCGCTGGATTGTCCTGCAAGAACTTTTCACTATGTATTCTGTGCCATTTTGTTTGGAACAGCACTTTTTGCCTGGATGCTTTGGTATCGAAGAGTCACCTTTAAACGAGAAAAGCAGTTGTTAAACGGAATCTTTTGGGCAAATATTTCAATTATGATTTTTGCCTTCCCAGATACTTTTGTAGTAAAGTTTTTAGATTACGGTCTTCCTACATCTGGGCTGGGGGCAGGAATGTCTTTATTTTTATGGTATATTGCAGCGGAAAAATATAACGCCTTTAGTGTTTCCTCAAAGACCATGGGTAACTATGCTCAAAATGTTGTAAATGAAGGAATTATAATCTTTGATATGGAACCAAAGGTAGTGGAATTAAATCATTATGCCAAAGAGCAATTCCATATAGTACCTGGAATGGACATTATGGATTTGTTGGATATGGATTATTCGGAACAGGATATTTATCAAAGATTAAAAAGTGAATCAAATATTCGATTTAAGACAAAATTAAAAAATGATGATCGAACCTTTATGGCGGATCTGACTGTGGCCTGGGATAACTTTCGTGAGCCTTATGGTGTCATTATGACACTGACAGATATATCAAAAGAAGAAGAGTTAATCGTGGAGGCAGAAAGTGCCAATCGGGCAAAGAGTAATTTCCTTGCCAATATGTCCCACGAAATTCGAACTCCTATGAATGCAATCTGTGGAATGTCGGAATTGATTCTTCGAGACAGTAAGGATGAAGTGGCAAAGGAAAGTGCCGGAATGATTAAAATGGCTTCCGAATCTTTACTTGCCATTATTAATGACATTTTGGATTTCTCAAAGATTGAATCTGGAAAAATGGATTTAATTAATGAGCCATTTCAGGTAGCCTCACTTTTAAATGATGTGGCTACCATGATTCGTGTTCGTTTAGAAAATAAACCGGTAGAATTAGAAGTAAAGATTAATCCTTCTTTCCCAAGTGAACTATATGGAGATGTGGTTCGTGTGAAACAGGTTTTAATTAATCTTTTAAATAATGCAGTAAAGTTTACCAAAAAAGGAAGCATTACCTTAGAAATCGACTATGAAACTGTTTCCGATAAAAAATGCCGTATCTTTGCAAAAGTAAAGGATACCGGAATTGGAATTAAGGAAGATGACTTAAAGGTAATCTTTGAAAGCTTTACTCAGGTGGATACAAAGAAAAATCGTACAGAAGAAGGAACAGGACTGGGACTTGCCATTTCAAAGAATTTAGTTTCCATGATGAATGGCCATATGCAGGTGGAAAGTGTTTATGGAGAAGGAACCTGTTTTTCTTTTGATGTGGTAGCTTCGGTAGTAAATTGGGATCCTATTGGAGAATTTATTGTAGCTTACGAAAATATCAGGGTGGATATTTTTAATACTACCATGACGGCAAAAGATGCTAAAATTTTAGTAGTAGATGATAACCGTATGAACCTAAAGGTTTGTGAGGGAATCTTAAAGCCGTATGGTATAAAACCGATTAGTCTCGAAAGTGGTCAGGCAGCTATTAACTGCTTTACCAATATAAATGATTTTCATATTATTTTCATGGATCACATGATGCCAGGAATGGATGGTGTGGAAGCTATGAAAAAAATCCGCGAACTTGATGGGGGTAAGGACGTGGTAATTGTTGCTTTGACAGCCAACGCTTTAAGTGGTGCAAAGCAGTCTTATCGAGAGGCTGGCTTTGATGACTTTTTGGCAAAGCCTATTGAAGCAAAGAAGATGGATGAGATTCTTAGAAGATATCTTCCTAGTGACTTGATGAAAGAAAATAACTAATCTAGTTTAAGGAGAGTGGTAGTATGAATATGGTTATTTTTTTTATGGAGCATTATATTATGCTTGCAGAGCTATTAGGGCTTTGGGCAATGCTTGATATAGGTGTCCATTTAAAAACACGTACGGTAAAGGTAACAAGAGCCGTAATTATTTTAATTTTTTTGGAGTCAGTTCTTTGGTCTATAGAGATCTGGACAAGAGATTTTACAACTCTTACCCTGTGGCGCCCAATTTTATCCGCCACCATTTATTTATTACATCCATTAATTTTAATTGCCATAATGGAAATTTCAGCTCCAATTAAACGACACAGAGTGGTTCTCTATGTTCCCATGGTTGTAAGTGCTGTGATTTTATATACATCTCAGTGGACGCATCTTATTTTTTGGTATACAGATGATAATAAGTATTTAGGAAATGATCCTTATTTCCATTCTTATCCATACTTTTTGTTTATCTTCTATGCCTTCATATTTTTACTTCGATTTATACAACATTACAGAAAATATAGCATACGCATACGAATTGTAATTTATTTTATTAGTATTGCCTGTCTGGGTGGTGTAGGAGTTCATGTGGTATATCGTACAACTGTAGATTACGGTACCTTATTTGCATCCTTTTTAATTCTATATTATCTGTTTTTGTATATGCAGACTTCAAAAATCGACACCTTAACCAAATTAATGAATCGTCAGTGTTACTACTTTGATTCGAAATTTCATAGAGGAAAAATCTCCTGTGTTGTTTCAATCGATATGAATGACTTGAAACTGATTAACGATAGTGAAGGGCATGAGGCAGGAGATATGGCTCTTTGCACCGTGGCAGACTGTTTAGTAGAAGGAGCAGGACGACATAAGAGTGTTTATCGTATTGGTGGAGATGAATTTGCAATTTTCTACCTTGGTAAAAATGAAACTGAGGTCAAAAAAGATATTTCTTCTATGAAGAAAAAATTAGCTGAAACCGAATACGTTTGTGCCTTTGGCTATGAAATGGTGACAAAGGAGAAAACCATTGATGAGGTGATGAAAGAAGCAGATCATCATATGTATAAGCACAAGCGTGAGTTAAAAGAGACGGAAGAAAAACAGGTTGCTGTCTATCGTGAGGCAATGATTCGTGTTATGCATGAGGCTCTTCATTCCGGTATGTGGGGAATGGATTTTGATGAAGAGGGAAAGATGATTTCTGTTTCCTGGAGCCAGGAATTCAGAAGAATGATTGGATTTAAAGATGAAACAGACTTCCCCAATACCCTGGAGGCATGGTCAAGTCGTTTGCACCATGAAGATTATGAAAGAGTATTAAAAGAGTTCCATGAAACCGTATCAGATTATACCAACACAAAAACCTATGATGTGGAATACCAGTTTAAGGTAAAGAGCGGAGAGTGGCGATGGTTCCACGCGATGGGACGATTGCTTCGACGAGAAGATGGTACACCTCTTACCTATGTAGGTATGTTTGTAGATATTACTTCCAGAAAAGAGGCAGAAGAAGAACTTCATAAAGCATTGCTTCAGGCTGAACAGGCGTCCTTTGCCAAGACCACCTTCCTTTCTAATATGAGCCACGATATT
>JAIKXK010000217.1 GCA_024684155.1 Lachnospiraceae bacterium
GCCCTAGAACGATTGGGAAGATCTAATCTTTTGAATCATTTCCTTCCATTTGCTACGAGACCTACCGGACTTCGATTCTCTGATCGTACCTTAAATGATTTAGTAAAGGCCAGCTTTGAAATGGGAGCTGTGAAAACAGGAGCTTTAATTGTTATTGAGCAGGATGTTCAGATGACAGAGTATGAGCGTACGGGAATTCCTTTGGATGCACTACTAACAAAACAGTTGTTAATTAATATTTTTGAAAAGAACACACCGCTGCATGACGGCGCTGTAATTGTTCGTGGTAATCGAGTAGTGGCAGCTACTTGTTATTTACCCTTAACGGATTCTATGATGCTTAGCAAAGATTTAGGTACAAGACATCGTGCCGCAGTTGGAGCCAGTGAGGTAAGTGATGCACTTATTATTGTGGTTTCTGAAGAAACCGGCAAAATTTCGGTGGCAAAAGAGAGTCGCCTAATTCGAGATGTAAGTCCGGAGGGATTAAGTGATATTCTAAAACATTTACAGGATCCTGAAATGAAATACAAAAAGGGCGAAAGTGTCCTTGCCCGTTTGGGAAGGAGGTTCCGCCATGAAAAATAAGTTGATGAATATTTTTGTTAATAATCTTGGATTAAAATTATTAGCAGTATTCTTTGCAGTAATTCTTTGGCTTGTGGTTGTAAATGTAGATAATCCTTCTCAGTCCAAAAGTTTTACAGTTACAGTTCAGGTAACAAATGAGGATGTTCTTTTAGAGCAGGGAAAGTATTATACGATTCCAGATAATGCCAATACGGTAACCTTTAGAGTGACTGCCAGACGTTCCATTATGGAGCAACTTACAACTTCTGATTTTGTTGCAGTTGCTGATTTAAACAACTTAGAAAATGATAGTCGTATTCCGGTGGAAATTACGGCACAAAGATATTCGGGCTCTGTTACAATTTCTGGTTCAACAAAATATTTGACTGTTGAAATTGGAGAGCGAATGACTACAAAATATATTATTTCTGGAGTTTCCACTGGAGAACCAGCAGATGGATATACCATTGATAGTGTGGAAGTTTCGCCGAATGTTATATCTATTTCAGGACCAGCGGAAGAAGTTTCAAATATTTCTTCTGTAGTGGCATATTGCGATGTGTCCGGAATGTCTACAGGAATTACAGAAAGTGTAGTTCCTAAGGTTTTAGATGCAGGTGGAAATGAAGTGGATACTACAAACCTTGAACTAAGTGAATCAACAGTAAATATTTCTGTTAGTTTTCTAAATGTAAAAACGGTACCTGTGGAACTTGAAAGCGCGGATGAAGAACTGGCAGATGGGGCTAAACTAGAAGATGTATCTATTTCACCTTCAAGTATTGAAATTGTTGGTGATAGCACAGTATTAAATAATGTTTCATCCATAGTGATACCAGCTTCAGTAATAGATTTTTCTACCATATCTTCTGATTTTGAAACAGAAGTGGATGTAACATCCTACTTACCAGATGGTGTAACCATTCGCAGTGGCACCAATGCAAAGGTAGTAGTTACAATTACGGTCGCTGAACAGGATACAAAATCCTTTAGTGTACCAACCGGTAATATAACTGTATCAAATCTTCCTGATGGTTTGCTTTCAGAGTTTGAAGATGATACCGTAAGTGTTAAGGTTACAGGTGATGCGGATTTAGTTGCAAGTCTAAAGGCAAGCCAAATCAAGGGAAGTATTGATGCTTCGAGCATTACAAAAGAAGGAGAATATACATTAAATATTACCTTTGACTTGGATGATGACTTTACAGTAACCGACACTAAAGTGAAGTTAATCGTGTCTTCTGAGGAAGTAACTGAGGAGACTTCGGCAGAAGACGATAATGAATAGAGGGTATTAATATGATTAGTAAAAAGGTGACAGTGAAGAATCCTTCGGGATTGCACCTTCGCCATGCTGGTATGTTTTGCGATAAAGCCATGAAGTTTCAGTCACATGTTAGTTTTAAATATCACAATGATAGTGAGGCAAATGCAAAAAGTGTTCTTAGTGTATTAGGAGCATGCATCCGCAATGGGGATGAAATTGAAATTTGCTGCGAAGGAGAAGATGAAGAAGAAGCATTAGAAGCTTTAGTCGATCTCGTGGAAGGAGGTTTCGGCGAAAAAGCTTAGGACATAGGAAAAGGAGACATTGACATGTTAGATTACAAACGTTACAAGAAAAACCCTGTAGTGGATTTTAAGGACAGAACCTGGCCAAACAAAGAAATTGAAAAAGCACCAATTTGGTGTAGTGTGGATCTTCGAGATGGAAATCAAGCATTAATTGAACCAATGAATGTTGACGAAAAAATGGAAATGTTTGATCTTTTGATTAAGCTTGGATTCAAGGAAATCGAAATCGGATTTCCTGCTGCCAGCCAGATTGAATTTGATTTTTTGCGTAAATTAGTGGCAGAAAATAAGATACCAGATGATGTAAAAGTTCAGGTGCTTTCGCAGTGTAGACAAGAATTAATCGACAGAACCTATGAAGCAATTCAGGGAATTAAAAATGTAGTTTTCCATATTTACAATTCCACGTCTACCTTACAAAGAGATGTGGTTTTTAATAAAAATGAAGATGAAATCGTTCAGATTGCCATTGAGGGAACTCGTATGGTAAAGGAAGGCCTTCATAAATATGATGGCAACTTACAGTTAGAATATTCTCCGGAAAGTTTTTCTGGAACGGAAGTTGAGTTTTCTGCTCGTATCTGTAATGCAGTTGCTAAAGAATGGAATCATGCTACAGATGCACCTATTATTTTTAATTTGCCAAATACAGTTGAGATGAATACACCAAATGTGTATGCCGATCAGGTGGAATGGGTATCAAATCACATTGTGGATAGAGAAAATTCAATTATAAGTATTCACCCTCATAATGACAGAGGCTGTGGAGTTGCCTCTACAGAACTTGCATTATTAGCGGGGGCTGATCGAGTAGAAGGAACTCTTCTTGGAAACGGGGAACGTACAGGAAATGTAGATATTCTCACAGTTGCATACAATATGTTCTCTCAGGGAATTAATCCGGAACTTCATATCGAAAATATTAATGAGATTATTGAAGTATATGAACGTTGCTGTAAAATGGATGTGGATATGAGACATCCTTATGCTGGTAAGCTAGTATTCACTGCCTTTTCTGGTTCTCATCAGGATGCCATTAACAAGGGCGTGAAAGCCATGAAAGATCGTAATAGCGATATTTGGCAGGTTCCTTATTTGCCAATTGATCCAGCTGATATTGGAAGAAAGTATGAGCCGGTAGTTCGTATTAATTCACAATCAGGAAAAGGTGGCGTTGCCTTTGTTATGGATACTGTCTATGGATATAAATTGCCAAAGAAAATGCAAAGAGAATTTGCAGATGTGATTCAGTATATCTCTGAAAAAGAAGGCGGAGAAGTAAAACCAGAAATGATTATGGCTGCCTTTAAAAAGGAATATCTTGAAGCGAAAACACCTTACACTTTAAACTTTGTAGACATTGATGATAACACAGACAATGATGATACCCATGTTGCCCTTGATTTTGAATACAATGGGGAAAAATTCCATTCGGAAGCAGATGGAAATGGACCTATTGATGCTGTAAAACTTGCAATTAAACAGTGTGTACCTGAGATGGACTTTAGTGTTCAGGATTACTCAGAACATGCCCTTGGCGTAGGAAGCCATGCAAAGGCTGCAGCTTATATTGAAATGGAAGACCCTCGTACAGGAAATAGAACTTTTGGCGTGGGCTTATCCTCAAATATTACAAGAGCGTCTATCCGCGGAATGTTTTCTGCGTTGAATCGCTTGGTAAAATTATCACAGGAGTATGTATAAGATGAAGAAAGTATTGTTAACAGGATGTAACGGACAGTTAGGCCGTGCAATTCAAAATGAATATGGAGATACCGTATCATTTAT